>NZ_JBSFLI010000012.1:0-194114 GCF_053598955.1 Streptomyces sp. NPDC001056
TGTTTTTATTTGGTGTGATTTTACTTTATGGATGTGGGGACGGGGGGGCGGGGGGGGGCGCCGCCCCCCCCCTCGCGGGGGGGGACCGGTCGCCGGACCGGTCCCCGCCGTCTTGGCGTGCGCTGTGCCCGCCCTGGGCTCACTCCCGTCGCAGCGCCACGGCCGCCGCGTACCCCGCCGGGACGAGCACGTCCCGCAGGACCCACTCCGGCGAGGGCGACACCGGCCGCGGTCCCGTGCCGACGTGGTCCAGGGCGGGATCGCGCACCAGCCCTGTGCCCAGCCCCTTGAGGTACGCCTCCTTGCGGACCCAGGTCCGGGTGAAGGCCGCCTGCCGGTCGCGCGCCGGGAGCAGGGCCAGCTCCGCCACCTCCGCCGCGTGCAGCGCGCACTGCGCGCCGCGCACCGCCTCCACGGTGGCCACGCCCTCCACGTCGACCCCGACCGGTGCGCCCGCGAGCGCCACCAGCACCAGGTCCCCGCTGTGCGACAGCGAGAAGTGCACCCCCGAGGTGCGCAGCGCCGGCCGCCCGTGCGGCTTCCCGCATCCCGCGCAGGGCTCCCGCATCAACGGCAGCTCGTCCGCCGGGACGCCCAGCAGCGGGCTGAGCAGGGCGCGCAGCGTCGCATGCGCGATCACATAGGCGTCACGGTCCCGGGCCCGCCTGAACGCACGGGCCCGCGCCCGCTCCTCCGCGTCCAGCAACTCCTGCGCGCGCAGCAGCGACCGGTCGTCCTGGGCGCCGACCTCGGTCAGGTAGAGCTCCAGCGGGCCGCGCAGCGGGCGGGGCCCGACGGGGTACGGGGCGTACCGCGGACCGGGCAGGTCCAGGAGCGCCGGGCACAGGGGGCCCGGGAGCGAGGCCGGCGGGGGTAGGTCGTTCGCGCGGGCCGGGGGCGGTACGTCCGTCGGCCGGGTCAGCAGGTCGCCCGCCCCCGCCCTCGGTCGTGTCGTCGGCGGTACGACGCCCGCCGCTGCCCCCGCAGGTACGACGCCGGCCCCCGTCGTCACCCGCCCCGTCGGCGGTGCGTTGGCCGGCCTGGCCGGCACCGGGGCCGGCCGGACCTCAGACATCGGCCCCGGCGAGCCGGCGGCGCAGGCTCAGCGGGCGCATGTCCGTCCAGACGACGTCGATGTGGTCCAGGCACTCCTGCCGGCTGCCGCTGCGGCCCTCCCGGTACCAGCCGGCCGGCAGCTCGCGGTCCGCCCGCCAGATCGAGTACTGCTCCTCGTCGTTGCGCACCACGAGGTACACGTCCTCGGTGTCGGGGCGAGCCTTGTCGCCGGCGCCGTTCGCGGAGTCGGGTTGCGTCACGGTGAACCTCCCGCAGGTGATGGGCCGGCCGCGGATCCGGGTCCGGCGACGCAAGCGTGCCCCGCCCTGGCCCGGCCGGGTCAGGGACGAACGCGCCGAAGCGGTGGCGCCCGTTGCTGCCGGATCTTCTCTGGTGGCCAACGGCCCCGACGCGGGAACGTGCTGTCCGGTCGCGGGCCGCCCGGCACCCCGGAAACCCCCGGGCCACGCGATTTCCCGCGCACCCCATTTCCGGAAGGAGCACGCGATGTCGGACGAGCACGCACCTGTCCTGCTGCCGGGCGGAGGCTGGCGGCTGTGGGAGCCGTTCGCGCTCCGCGGCCCCGGTTTCCCCGCCGACGGCGTGCTGCGCCTCGCCCCGCCCGGACTCGCCGAGGCCGCCGACAAGTTCGGCCCCGGCAGCGAGCTGTCCGGGCCGGAGTGGACGGCCTTCACCGAGGACCTCGCGGCGGCCGCCGTGGACACCGCCCGCCACCTCCAGGAGATCGCCGCCCGGCCCCGCTTCCAGGCGGCGCTCGCCTGGCAGAACCCCGCCGTCCTGCGCACCGGGATCGCCCCGTTCCTGCGCTGGACCCCGAGCGCGGGCAGCCGCAGCAGCATGCCCCGCCAGCGCGAGGAACTGGTCGCGCACTACTGGCAGCGGTTCTGCGTGAAGAACGACACCATCGGCTTCTTCGGCCCGGTCGGCTGGGGCCGCTGGGACCTCGCCGACCGGGGCGGCGTCACCACGACCCCGGGCGACGGCTTCCTCGCCGCGCGGGAGGTGTACTTCTCCGGCTGGGCGATCGACGCCCTGGCGAAGGTCCTGGCCGCGGACGGCGCGCTGATGCGCTGGATCGCGCCGCGCCGGGTGTCCTTCGTGCGCTGCGCGGACGGCACGGTCCAGGTCCCGGGCCGCCCGGCCCGGCAGGTCGACGGGCACGAACGCGCCGTGCTGGAACGCTGCGACGGCACCCGGCACATGCCCGCCATCGCCGCCGAACTGGGCCTGCCCGAGGACGAGGTGACCCGGATCGTCGGCGACCTGATCTCCCGCCGCTGGGTGCACTGGCGGCTGGAGGTGCCCGCCGCCACCCATCCCGACCGCGCCCTGCGCGACATCCTGGAGCGCGTTCCCGACCGGGCCGTGCGGGAAGGGGCCCTGGAGCGGCTCGCGGTGCTGGAACGCGGCCGGGACGCCGTGCGCGCCGCCGGCACCGACGCCGGCGCGCTGACCGCCGCGATCACCGCGCTGGAGGCCGACTTCGCCGCCCTGACCGACATCGAGGCCCAGCGCGCCAAGGGCGAACGCACCGCGCCCTGCCGGGGCTTGGTGTACTCCGACACCCGGCGCGCCGCCACCGCCACCACCGGCACCGCCCTGCTGGACCACCTCGAACCGCTCCAGCTGTGCCTGACGTCCGCCCGCTGGATGACGAACCGCGTCGCCGAGGCCATCCGCGCCCGCCTGCACACCGTGTACGACCGCCTCGCGGCCGGCGGCTCGCCGGTCGACCTGGGCACCCTGTGGCTGAACACCCTGCCCTCCCCGCACCCCGACGCGAGCGACCTCATCGACGCCGCCCAGGCCGAACTCCGCGCCAGGTGGGCCCGCATCCTCGACCTGCCCGAGGGCGTGCGCCGGGTCCGGCTGACCACCGCCGAGCTGGCCGAACGGGTGCGCCGCGAGTTCGACGAGCCCGGCGACGGCTGGTCGCTGGCCCGCTACATCAGCCCCGACGTCCTGGTCATCGCCGACGACGAGGCCGCCCTCGCCCGCGGCGACGTGGACCTCGTCCTCGGCGAGATGCACTGCGCCCTGAACACCATGGGCGCCTCCCTGTTCGTGTACCAGCACCCCGACCGCGACGAGCTGCTCGCCGAGACCACCCGCGACTTCCCCGGCCCGCGTCTGCTGCCCATGCTCCCCAAGGAGCTGCCCCTGAAGTGGTCCACCCGCAGCCGGCCCTCGCTGGACCGGCCCGAGGACCACTACGTCGCCCTGGTCGACCAGACCGGCGACCCGCACCGCCCGCGCACCGTGCTCGGCGCCGACATCCGGGTCGAGGACCGCTCCGGCCGGCTCACCGCGGTACTGCCCGACGGCACGGAGTACGACGTGCTCGACGCCTACGCCAACACCCTCACCCAGCGGGTCATGGACCGCTTCACCCTGCGCCCCGACGGCGAGCACACCCCGCGGATCACCCTCGGCCGGATGACCGTGGCCCGCGAGACCTGGCAACTGCCCGTAGCCGAAATGGACTTCGCCGACGAGAAGGCGGAGGCCGTCCGCTTCGTGAAGGCCCGGCACTGGCAGCGCCGGCACGAGCTGCCCCGGTTCGTGTTCGTGGTCTCACCGACCGAACCCAGGCCGTTCTACGTCGACTTCGACAGCCCGGTGTACCTCACCATCCTCGCCAAGGCCGCCCGCCGGCTCGCCCGCAAGGACCCCGGTGCCCGGCTGAAGGTCAGCGAGATGCTGCCCACCCCCGAGCAGGCCTGGCTCACCGACGACGAGGGCAGCCGCTACACCTCCGAACTCCGGTTCGTGGCCGTCGACATGACCGTCGCCGACGCGGGGGAGCGGTGATGCGCACCGTCGCCGACGACATCGCCGCCCACGCCCTGCGCCACCCCGGGCGCGTCGCCCTCGGCACCCCGGCCGGCGAGGTGACGTACGCACGACTGGCCGGCCGCATCGAGGAGATCGCCCGGCTGCTGCGGGCCCGCGGGGCCCGTCCCGAGACCGTCTGCGCCGTGGCCGTCGAACACGGCGCCGACGCGGTCGCCGCCATGGCCGCCGTGCTGCGCTGCGGCGCCGCCTTCCTCACCCTGGACGTCGGCCAGCCCCACGACCGGCTGGCGGCCTTCGTCCGCAGCGCCGGCGCACGGCTGCTGCTGACCCACTCCTCCCTCGCCCCCGGGCTCCGACTCGACGTGCCCACGGTCCTGTTGGACCAGGAGCACGCGGACGGCCCGGCCGTGGACCGCGGCGCCGACCCGCAGGCCCTCGCCTACGTCAGCCACACCTCCGGCAGCACCGGCGAACCCAGCGCCGTCCTGGTCGAACACGGCAGTCTCGACGCCTATCTCCGCGACACCGCGAGGGCGTTCGGCCTCGGCCCGGACAGCGTGGCCCTCCAGACGGCACCGCTCGGCTACGACGCGTCCATCCGCGACACCTTCGTACCGTTGCTCGCCGGAGCCCGGCTGGTGATCGTGGACCGGGCCCGGCTGCTGCGGCCCGCGGAGTTCGCCGCGACCGTCCGCGAGCACGGGGTGACCGCGCTGCTCAGCGTCACCCCGTCCTTCCTCACCCACCTGGGCGGCCAGACCGACTTCCCCGAACCCCTCGCCGGTGTCTCCCTGGTCGCCTCCAGCGGCGAGTCCCTGCGGCCGTTCCTCGCGGCGGGCGGACGCGGCCTCGTGCCCGGGCGGCTGGTCAACCAGTACGGCCCCACCGAGTGCACCATGACCACCACCCGGCACGACGTGCCCGCCGCCCCCGACCCCACCACCGACCTCGTCGGCACCCCCCGCGCGGGCACCGTCGTCCGGGTCCTGGACGCGGACCTCGCCCCGGTCCCCGACGGCACGGTGGGCGAGGTCTACATCGGCGGCACCGGAGTGACCCGCGGCTACGGCGGCCGACCGGCCCGCACCGCCGCCCACTTCGTCCCCGACCCCCTCGGCCCGCCCGGCACCCGCCTCTACCGCACCGGCGACCTCGGCCGGTGGGGTCCCGGCGGCCTCCACTACACCGGCCGCACCGACCGCCAGCTCAAGATCCGCGGCTACCGCGTCGACCCCGCCGAAGTCGAGGGCGCCCTGCTCTCCCACCCCGGCGTCACCGGCGCGGTGGTCACCCCGCACACCGACGACCTGGGCCGCCTGCACCTGCTCGCCCACGTCACCGGCGCCCTGTCGGACACCACGGACGCCACCCTCCGCCGCCACCTCGCCCGCACCCTGCCCCCGCACCTGATGCCGCGCCGCTTCGTACGCCTGGAGACCCTGCCGACGACACGCGGCGGAAAGGCAGACCGGCGGGTGCTGGCGGGCGGGGGGCCGGTATGAGTACGTCAGAACCGCGAGGCGGGGGCGCGCGGCCGTGGGCGAAGGCCGCGGGTGCGCCGGGCGGGACCGGTCACGCACGGCCGGGAGCCGTCGGCGTGCCGGCCGGGACCGACGACATGGGAGCCGCGGCCGCCGACCCGCGGTCCGCCGGGCTCGGACACCGCCTCCACACGCCCGAACGGGGCACCGACGCGACGCACCACGGACGCGACACGGCCGGTTGGGCTCCCGAGCGGGGCGGGTACGGACGCGACACGGCCGGTTGGCCTCCCGAGCGCGGCGGGTACGGACGCGACACGGCCGCGCGGACCTATGAGCGCGGCGGGTACGGACTCACCGCCGAGCCGGCCGTCCGTACGGCCGATCACCCGCCGGACGCGGGCGGCCCCGAGACCGCCGGTCACGCCCTCGGCAAGCCCGACCTCCTCGCCGCCGCCGCCCGCATCGCGCCGTACGTCGTCCGCACCCCCCTCCTGCCCGGCCCGGTGACCGAGGCCCACGGGACGGGGCTGCTGCTGAAGGCCGAACACCTCCAGCTCGGCGGCTCGTTCAAGATGCGCGGGGCCGCCAACGCGGTCCTCGCGCTGGGCGCCGACCGGGTCGTCACCGGTTCCTCCGGCAACCACGGCATCGCCCTCGCCAGGATCGCCCGGACACTCGGCATCCGGCTGACCGTCGTCCTCGCGGCGGGCGCGATGCCGTCGAAGGCCGCCGCCATCCGGGCGCTCGGCGCCGACACCGTCCAGGTGGGCGGGGGAGTGGCCGAGCGGGAGGAGCGCGCCCGCGCCCTCGCGGACGAGCAGGGCGCCGTACTCGTACCGTCCTCCGACCACCCCCTGGTCGTCGCCGGACAGGGCACCGTCGGCCTCGAACTGCTGGCCGCGGCCCCCGACACGGAGACGGTCTACGTCCCCACCGGCGGCGGCGGACTCCTCGCGGGCGTCTGCGTCGCCGCCGCCGGCCACCCGGTCCGCGTGGTCGGCGTCGAACCCGCCCTCACCCCGCGCTACGCCCGTTCCCTGGCCGTCGGCCACCCGGTCCGGCTCCCGGCCAGCGCCACCGTCGCGGACGGCCTGCGCGGCCAGTGCCCCGGAGCCGTGCCCTACCCGGTCATCCGGGACCGCGTCGACGAACTGATCGCCGTCGGCGACGCGGAGATCCTCGCCGCCACCGCCCTGCTGCACCGCCTCGGCATCGGCGCCGAACCCAGCGGAGCCGTCGCCCTGGCCGGCGCGCTGCGCGCCGGCCGCCGCGAACGCGCCGTGGCCATCGTCTCGGGCGGCAACACCCCCGCCCGGCTGCACCCCCCGCACCACACGCCCGCGCACACCCTCACCCGTCACGACACGAAGGAGCCCACGCCATGACCTCGAACACCGCCACCACCGCCACCCCCGTCGTCACCGTCGACCTGCTCGTCGACATCTTCCGGGACGTGCTGAGCCTGCCCGACCTCACCGCCGAGACCGACTTCTACGAGGCCGGCGGCGACTCGCTCACCGCCTTCCAGATCACCGGCCGCCTCCAGGAGATCCTCGGCGCCGACGTCCCGGTCTCCCTGGTCTTCGCCTACCCGACGCCGCTGGAGCTGGCCGAGGTGGTGGAGGCCGACTACGGCGCGGCCTGACCGTATCCCCCGCCGCGTCCCGTCCACCGCCCCTCGTGCCCGTCCACCCGCGCTCGCCAAGGAGAGCCGTGCCATGACCGAAGATCTCGTGCCGTCCCTCGGCCGCTGGCGGCTGTGGGAACAGTTCGCCCTGCGCGGGGCGGGTTTCCCCGCCGACGGCGTGCTGCGCCTCGCCCCGCCCGGACTGGCCGAGGCGGCCGACAAGTTCGGGGCCGGCGAGCCGCTCGACGGCCCCGAGTGGAGCGGCTTCGCCCGCCTCTTCGCGGACGCCGCCGTGGAGACCGCGCACACCTTGCAGGACATCGCCCGTACGCCGGCCTTCCGGGAGGCGGTGGCCTGGCAGAACCGGCCGGTGCTCGCCTCCGGGATCGCCCCGTTCCTGCGCTGGACCCCGAGTGCGGGCAGCCGCAGCAGCATGCCCCGCCAGCGCGAGGAACTGGTCGCGCACTACTGGCAGCGGTTCTGCGTGAAGAACGACACCATCGGCTTCTTCGGCCCGGTCGGCTGGGGCCGCTGGGACCGGGGCACCGCGGCCGTCGCCGTGGACCCCGGCGCCGGTCTGATCGCCGAATCGTCCGTCTACTGGGCGAGCTGGGGCATCGACGCACTCGCGAAGACCCTGGACACCGACCCCGCCCTGCGCGAATGGATCGCCCCCCGGCGCGTACCCTTCCTCGTGCTGGACGGCGACCGCGTCCGCGTACCCGGCCGCCGCCCGATCCCCGTGCCCGCCGAGACGGCGGCCGTCCTCGCCCGCTGCGACGGCGCCCGACCGGCCCGGACCATCGCCGCCGAACTCCCCGGCACCGACGTCCCCGCCGTCCTGGCCGACCTGGTCGCCCGCCGCTGGGTGGTCTGGCGGCTGGAGGTACCCGCCGACACCCACCCGGACCGCGCCCTGCGCGCCTGGCTGGAGACCGTCGGCGCGCCCGAACCCCGCCGACGCGGCCTGGAGGCGCTGGACCGGCTGGAACGCGGGCGCGCCCACGTCGCCGCGGCCACCGACGTGGACACCCTCGTCCAGGCCCTCGCCGGACTCGAACACGACTTCACCGAGCTGACCGCCACGGCCGCCGTACGGGAGAAGTCCGCCTCGACCGCCCCCTGCCGCTCGCTGGTGTACTCCGACACCCGCCGCTCGGCCACCGCCCGCCTCGGCCCGGCGATGCTCGAAGCGCTGCGCCCGCTGAAGCTGTTGATGGACAGCGCCGCCTGGCTGACCTCCGAACTCGCCGCCACCGTCCGGGAGGAGACCCGCCGCGTCCACGACCGCCTGGCCGCCGAAGGCCCGGTCGACCTCGCCTCCTTCTGGTTCGCGTGCCTGCCGGTGCTGCACGGCGCCGCCCGTACCAGGGCCGCCGACCTGCAACGCGAGTTCGCCGGCCGCTGGCGGCACATCCTGGCGGTCCCGGAGGGCGCCCGCCGGGTGACCGTGGCGACGGCCGACATCGGGACGGCGGTACGAGAGCGGTTCGGGTCCGGCGGCGACAGCTGGACGACGGCCCGCTACCTGAGCCCGGACATCCTGATCGCCGCCGACGGCACGGAGTCGGTCGAACGCGGCGACTTCACCCTCGTCCTCGGCGAACTCCACATCGCCTCCAACACGTTGGGCGCCTCCCTCTTCACCCACCAGCACCCGGACATCGCGGAACTCTTCGAGCTGACCGACCGCGACCACCCGACCCCCCGCCTGATGCCCCTGATCCCCAAGGAGCACCGTTCCCGCCTCTCGGCCCGCGTCCGCCACACCCTCGTACGCCCCCAGGACCACCAGGTCGCCCTCGCCGACTTCGCCGCCGACCCCGCCCGCACGATCCGCAGCGCCGACGCCACCGTGGAGAACCGGGCGGGCGACCTCGTCGTCCGCCTCCCGGACGGCTCGACGTTCCCCGCCCTGGACGTCTTCTCCCACGTCCTGACCACCCTGTCGATGGACCTCTTCCAGCTCCTCCCCGAGGCCGACCACACCCCCCGCGTCACCCTGGACCGCCTGGTGGTCGCCCGCGAGACCTGGCGACTGCCCGCCGGACAGGCGGCGTTCGCCGAGGAGAAGGACGAGGCCCGCCGCTTCGTGCGGGCCCGCCGGTGGCGCACCCGACTGGGCCTGCCCCGCTACGTCTTCGTCGTCTCCCCGACCGAATCCCGCCCCTTCTACGTCGACTTCGACAGCCCCGTCTACGTCACGATCCTCGCCAAGGCCCTGCGCCGCCTCTCCCGCAAGGACCCCTCCGCCACGGCCACGTTCACCGAAATGCTCCCCACCCCCGAACAGAGCTGGCTCACCGACGACCAGGGCCACCGCTACACCTCCGAACTGCGCTTCGTGGCCTTCGACACCACCTCGTGAGGGGGAACCGGGTCGACAGCGGTCATCGCGACGAACGAGCATGCGTCCACGCGGTCGAACGGCGCCCTCGCCCGAGCCGAGGCAGACCTGGCCACCGGCTCGCTGGTCCACCGGATCGTCGCCGCCGAGGCACGACGCTGGCCGCTGGTGGCCAGCCGGCGCGACGACACCGTCGCGCAGGCGACGTCGTACGCCCATGGGCGCGGCCTCGCCTGGACGCTGAGCGTGTTCTCGCTCGCCCCGCGCGAGGTGGTGCTCCTGGACGGCTTCGAACCCCGGCGCGCCGAACCCGTCCTGCGCGCCCACCGCCCCACCGTGCTGGAGGCCACCCCCTCGGCCTATGTGCGCTGGCAGTCGCTCGCGGCGGCGCCGGACAACCCGCTCGGCCACGTGCGCCTGTATCTCAACACCTTCGACGCGATCCACCCGCCCACGGTGCGCGCCTTCCTCGCCGCGACGCGCCGCCGGCTGCCGCTGTGGGTGCAGGTCTGGGGCCAGTCCGAGACCGGGCCGCTCACCTTCCGCTGCTTCACCCGCAGATCGGTGCGGGCGTCGGGGGAGCGGCACCCCACGACCCGCGACCTGGGGCGCCCGGTGCCCGGCCGGACGCGGCTGCGGGTGGTGGACCCGGCGACCCTGCGGCCGGTGCCGCCCGGCAGGCCCGGCCTGGTGATGGCCCGGACCGGCGCCCTGTGCGCGGGATACGTCGGGGAACAGGAGCGGCTGCTGGCCAAGTCCGCCGGCGGCTGGTTCGCCACCGGGGACCTCGGCGTCGCCACCCGGTCCGGCCGGCTGCGGCTGCTCGACCGCGAGGTGGACGCCGTGCCGGGCGGCAGCTGCGTCGAGATCGAGGACGTGCTCCACGACCGGCTGCCGGACGTGGTCGAGGCGGTGGTGCTGGGCCGGGCGAACGGGCTGCCGCTGCCCGTCCTGGTGACCCGGGACGGGACGCTCGCCCGCGACACCTGGCGCCGGGCCGTCGCCGATCTGCCGCCGCTCGGCGACCCGGTGCTCCTGCCCCTTAACCGGCTCCCGCTCACCGCAACGGGCAAGGTACGGCGACAGGAACTGCGGGACCGGCTGCTCGACGGCGCGTCACCCTACGGAACCGGGCACTGGACCTGACCCGCGGCACCGCCCCGGACCCGGCCACCGCACCCGGTCCGCACCGCCGCACCGCGCACCCGTACACCCGCACGCGAGGAAGAGAACCGCTGATGGCCGACACAGACGTCGACGTCGCCGTGGTCGGAGCCGGGATCTCGGGCCTGGCCACCGCCTTCCACCTGGCGGCCACCGGCAGGTCGGTCCGCGTGTTCGAGGCGTGCGGCCGGGTCGGCGGGCGGATGGCCGGCCGCCGCCACGAGGGCTACGTCCTGGACGAGGGAGCGGAGCAGATCGCCACCCGCGGCTACGACGCCACCTGGCGGCTGATCCGGGCGGTCGGCCTGCCCGCGGACGCCGTCGTGCCGGTGGGCGGCCGCATGGCGGTCTGGCGCGACGGCCGCGCCCGCCCCGACTTCGGCCACCCCGCGGGGCTGCTGACCGGGGCGGGCATGTCCTGGCGCGGCCGGCTGTCCTGGCTGCGCTTCACCGCGACGCTCCTGCGCCACCGCAGGCGCTTCGACCTCGATCACCCGGAGGCCACACCACTGGGCGACGCCACCATCGAGGAGTACGCCCGCCGCCACCACCGAGACCTGTACGAGCGCCTGTTGCAGCCGATGTGCGGCACGTTCTTCGGCTGGCGGCCGGAGCGTTCGGCGATCGGGCCGATGGCCGCGTTCCTGCTCGCCGTCGGCGGTGCCGGGGAGCGCTGGGTGGCGTACCGGGACGGCATGGACACCCTGGCCAGGGCGCTGGCGGACCGGCTGGACGTCGTCACCGGCAACCCGGTCGTCGCGGTCGAGCCGGGCCCGCGCTCGGTACGCCTCGACCTGGGCGACGGGCGGACGGTGACCGCCGCGCGTGTCGTACTGGCCGTACCCGCGCCCGTGGCCCTCGCGCTCCACGCCGACGTCCCGGACGACGAGCGCCCCTACCTCGCGGCGAGCACCTACCGTCCGATGCTCAAGGTGCTCTGCCTGCTGGACCGCCCGTTGCCGAGCCCGACCCGCCGGCCCTCCTACGGACTCCAGGTCCCCGCCGTGGAGGACCCGGTGTTCGCCGGGGCCATCCTCGACCACGTCAAGGCACCCGGCCGGGTACCGCCCGGCCGCGGTCTGGTCAGCCTGTTCGCCTCGCCGTACGCCTCGACGCGCCTGCTGGCGCACACCGACGACGAGATCGTCTCCGAGGTCCGCGCGCACGCCGAGCGCTACCTCCCGGGCCTGACCGAGGCGACGCGTACCGCCCTCGTGGCGCGCTGGCCCAACGGCCTCCCGGAGGCGGCCCCGGCCGCGCTGCGCCTGCGCCGGGCCTTCCTCGACCGTCCCCTGCGCCGCGTCGACTACGCCGGCGACTGGCTGGCCCTGCGCCCCAACAGCGAGGCCGCCGCCCACTCGGCGACGCTGGCCACGCGCCGCGTCCTGGCCGCCGACGCCCGCTGACCGCCCGCCCGTCGGCGCGGGGAGGGCCGGGGCGCCCCGGCCCTCCCCAGGTACGGTGATCCCCGGTCAGCTGACCGTGATGTTGGAGCTGCCGCTGCTCTGGTAGCCCTCGGTCGAGAGGATCATGTAGTTGAAGGCGCCCATGTTCATCCCGTGGCTCGCCCACGCGTCGAAGTGGTTGCCCGTGGTGATGGTGCCGCCCACGCGCTTGGACTGACGCACGCTCCAGTACTGGTTGAACGTCGCGGTGCCGATGATCGAGGGGGCGTTGGTCCGCGTCGTCTCGTAGATGTCGTACGTGCCGCCGTCACTGGTGACGGTGCCCTTGTACGTGCCCGTGGGCCGGTAGGTGCCCCAGCTTTCGAGGATGTAGTACTCGACGAGCGGGTTGGTGGTCCAGCCGTAGAGCGACAGGTAGCCGTTGCCCGACGGGTTGAAGCTGCCGGAGTAGTTCACGTTCCTGCGGCTGCCGGTGCTCCAGCCCTTGCCGCAGGTGAAGTTCCCGCAGTTGGTCCAGGAGGTGCTGTAGTTGCCGCCTGAGCCCAGGGTCATCGAGACCGAACCGCCACCGTCGGTCCAGAACGAGTACCAGTAGCCGTTGTTGCTGCCCGTCTGGTTGGTGGTGATGGTCGTGGCGGCCTCGGCGGTCCCCGGCAGCAGCAGCCCGGAGGCGGCCAGTGCCAGGGCACCGGCCCCGGCACCGGCGAGAAGATTCCTGCGGCTGATCGGGTTGGCGGGGGGTTGCTCCTCCATGTGCATGCTTCCTCCTCAGGAAGGCTCGTGGAGAACCCGGGGCCGCGCCGTGCGGCCCCGGGGGGCACAGGTCGGTCCCGCTAGCGGAGACCGAAGTCCGGCACGGGCTGCTCGAACAGCCGGGCCGGCACCGTGTCGGCCAGCACCTGGTAGCCGGCGGGGTTCAGATGCAGATGGTCGCCGACGTCCAACGACGCCTGGATCTGCCGGGGTTGCCGCGGATCACGGACCGCCCGGTCGAAGTCGAGCACGGCGTCGAACCGGCCGCTGGTGCGGATCCACCGGTTGACCGTCTGCCGGGCCGCCTCGCGGTAGCCGTTCGGGTCGTCGTAGCCCGTGTTCCCTCCGAAGGGCGTCAGCGTGGCCCCGTACACCGGGATGCCCTGCGCGTGCGCCCGCACGATGATCTGGTCGTAGGCGGCGATCAGATCCGCCGCGACCTTCTTCTGCGCGGTCTCGGTGGCGTCGGCGGTGCCGATGTCGTTGACGCCCTCGAAGAGGATCAGCCACTTGACGCCGCTCTGTGCCAGCACGTCGCGGTCGAAGCGGGCCAGCGCGTTGGGACCGAGGCCGTCGTTCAGCACCCGGTTGCCGCCGGCCGCCTGGTTGAGGACCGCGACGCCGGAGGTCTCGGGCCGGGACCGCAGCCGGGTGAGCAGCTGGTCCGGCCACCGGTCGTTCGCGTCGGTCGTGGAGCCGCGGCCGTCGGTCAGCGAGTCGCCCACCACGACGGCCGCCGCGGTGCCGCGCTTCGACCAGACCTCGACCCCGCTGAGGAAGTACCAGTGCTGGGCGGTGGCCGCCCCGCCGAGGTCCGCGTCGTCCAGGTGGTTCCCGCTCACCATGTACGACGTGGTCCGCGAGCCCGGGTGCGAGGTGATGTCGTCCGAGGCCTGCCCGTCGGCCAGATAGAGCGTCACCGTGAGGTTGGACCCCGGCCGCAGGTCGAAGTCCAGCGGATCGGAGACGGCCTCCGCGCCGACCGGGACCACCGTGGAGGTCCGGCCGTCGAACGTCAGCTGCCGGGTGGTGCCCGCCTGGACGGCGCCGACCCCGGCGCGCCCGCCGGCCGGGAGCGCCACCGAGACGCCCGTGATGGGCAGCGCCGCGCCGCCGAACGCGTTGGAGAAGCGCAGCCGCAGATGCGTCCCGCCGAGGGAGACGTGCACGGTCTGGCGCACGGTGCTGTCGGCGAAGACCTTGCCCGGCTGGGTGAACGGCGCCGGAGGCATGTTGCCCGGCTCGGTCAGCTGCGGCATCGAGGTCCAGGTGTTCACCCAGTGCCCGGCCGCGGCGACCTGGGCTGTGCTCGCCGTGCGTTCCCCGCCGGCCGCGGGGGAGGTGGCGAAGCCGGTGGCCGTGAGGACGGCCGCGGCGGCCAGGCTCACCACAAGAGCGGATGTTCGGCCCATGAACTGCTTTCCCTCTCAGGAGAATCGATGACGACGGGTCATGTCCGCGCCTGCTTCCCGCGGGTCGCGGGGGTCAGCGCAGCCGGAGGCTCTCGGGCGGGCCGAGGTAACTGGGCTTGAGGCCACCGGTGTCCACGACGAGGTTCTGCAGGACGACGGTGGGATCGACCATCCAGAACTTCAGCACGTGGACCCCCGCCTCGGTGATCCGGTGCGTGGTCGTGGTGACGTTCACGTTGTCGGAGGTGTTCCGCTGCCACTGCGCGTTCATCGTGCCGTCGTCGGCGCCGGTGGCCTTGGTGATGTTCACCGTCTGCGGCCGGTCGTCGTCGAAGGACACGGCGTAGGCGAGACCGCCGTTCGCCAGGACGTCGTTGCGGGGCGAGAGGTACGCCGCCACCGTGACCGGACCGGTCGTGAAGAGCGTGACGGTGTACTCCAGCCGGGGGCTCTCGCCGCCCGGTGTCCGCCGGGCCGCGGTGACCGGGAAGGGCTCCATGCCGGAGCCGGTCCGGCCGATCCCGGGGATGCGCCGCCAGGAGACGCCGCCCCCGCCGTGGGCCGCGGAGTAGTGGTCGGCCTCGATGGAGACGTAGCCGCGCGCCTCGACGAATCCGCTCACCTTCCGCGCGGGCACGTCCGGGTTGTCCACCGGGGCCTGCACCGTCACCCGCAGGCCGTCCGGACCGGTGACCGTGATCGGCACGGTGGTCCTGCCCTTGGGCGCGCGGGACCAGTCCGCGCGGACGGTGACACGTGCCTGTCCGTCGACGCGCCCCCTCGTCGCGTCGACGGACAGCCACGGGACCCCGGTGCGGATCTGGTAGTCGAAGGGCTCCGTACCGCGGTTGAAGATCTCGATGTACGGGGCCGGGCCGCTGGCGTACGGGCTCAGCGCGGGCAGCACGCACTCGGCAGTGGAGCCGGGCCACGCCTGGTCGCTGCCGTCGACGGCGACGCCCATCCGGGACGACGTGTCCGGGGTGATCCGCTTGACGGCCGGGAAGATGACGTCGGGGATCGCCGCGTTGTTGATCTGCGGCTGCTGCCAGGGGGCGTCCGGGCCGTACCGGGCCACATCGCCGTAGTCGATGTGCGGCTGGGTCTGGAACCCCTTCCATTTCCCGTTCGCCACCTCGTTGTTGAAGTGGTCGGCCAGGGCCTTGTCCTCGGCGAAGTACGATTCCGCCGCCGAGGCGAGGGAGTTGGTGACGGTCCTGCCCTGCCCGGCGTACAGCAGGTTGGTGAACTGGGCCTGGCGCAGGGCGTAGAGGTTGGCCGTCGCCTTCACCGGATACAGGACGAGTTCGTAGTAGCCGTCCCGCTTGTTCGCCGGCAGTGCCCCGCCGACGCGCTCGGCCGCGGCGGACAGCTCCTTCCACTCCTGCGTGACGCGTTCCATCTCCCGGTAGTCGGTGATGCTGAACGGAGTCGCCTGGTCGTCGTAGACGACGGCGGAGGAGTCGGTGGCCAGATCCTTGCTCGGGTCCACGGTGATCCTGCGGTTGAGCAACTCCGGCTTGCGGCGGGCCTGGAGGAACCCGTAGGTGCCGAGGACCTCGGCGATGTCCGCGGCGTGCCCCGGACCGAAGTTCTGCCGCGCGTAGTACTCCAGCCACGCGGGCACGTCGTCGGCCGTCCAGCGCTCGGGGTTCCACGCGTAGTCGAGGAAGAACTGGGTGGACAGCTCGTTGCTCTTCAGGTCACCGGAGTTGACGATCCACAGCTGCCGGATGCCGAAGGCGTACGCCTGGCTGAGCTGGTCTTGGACATTGGCCAGGTTGGCGGTGTCGACCCACTTGTAGTTGCGCCCGGCGCCGACGTAGTCGAAGTGGTAGTAGAGGCCGTAACCCCCGCTGTGCGCGGGCAGGGAGGGGCTCGGGACCAGGCGCAGGTTGCCCCAGTTGTCGTCGGTGAAGACCACCGTCACGTCGTCGGGCGCCCGCAGGCCCTGCTCCCAGTAGCGCTGGACCTCCTTGTAGAACGTCCACACCTGCGGGGTCTCGGTCTGCGGCCTGCCGGTGACGTCGGCGATGATCTGGCGCTGGGTGGAGACGATGCTCTGCATCAGGTCGATGCCGTCGCCGTCGGGAAGCGCGGTGTCGCCGTTGCCGCGCATGCCGAGGGTCACCACGCCCTCGAAGCCCTCGTCCACCTTGCGGCGGATGCCGTCGGTCCAGTACGCCTTGAGCGCCTCGGCGTTGTGCCGGAAGCTCCACTCGCCGGTGCCGCCGTAGGGGTCGCTGCCCGGGGTGACGATGTTGCCGTGGCTGTCGCGGACGGCGGGCACGGCGTGCCGGTTCCACTCCTCGATGCCGCGCATCATCGGCGCCTCGTGGGAGGTGCCCATGACGATGCCGTACGCCGTCGCGGTGGCGTGGTTCTCCGGGTCGTCCTCGGCGAAGGCGCGCCCCCACACCGCGGGCCACAGGTAGTTGGCCTTCAGCCGCAGCATCAGCTCGAAGACCTTGGCGTAGAAGGCGTGGTTGAAGCCGTCGGGGTGGCCGTCGGCGAGACCGGGGCCGAAGTAGGCCGGCGCCCAGGTGCCCAGCTCGGGGTTCTCGTCGTTGATGAAGAAGCCGCGGTACTTGACGGCGGGCGTGCCCTGGGTGTGGCGGCCGGGCAGCACGTGCAGCAGGTCCTGGTGGCTCGGGGTGGCGTCGGCCCACCAGTACCAGGGCGAGACACCGATGCCCCGGCTGACGTCGTAGATGCCGTAGACGGTGCCGCGCTGGTCGCTGCCGGCGATCACGAAGGCGCGGTCGATCCCGGGCAGCGGGTTGTCCACCACCTGCTCCAGGGAGGTCTCCCACTTGCCGGCGATCCCGGTCACGTCCAGCTTTCCGGCGGCCACCAGCTTGTCGATCAGCGGGCTCTTGCCGATCGTGCCGATGAGCACGATGTCGCGCCGGCCGGCCGGGAGGGTGTCCTGGGACAGGGCGGGCTTGACGCCGGTGACCCGTTCGAGGTCGTCCCGCAGGTCGCCGGCCGCGCGCACGACGCCCGGGTGGTCGTCGGCGCTGACCACGAGGGGGGCGGCCCGGCCGTTCTCGACGAGCGGGAAGGTGCCGGCCCCGCGCGAGGTGGTGATGTACGACCCCGGGTCGGTGGGCCGCGCCGCGGTGCCGGTCCCGCTCGCCCAGGCGGGGCTCGATGTGCCCAGCACGGAGGCCATGGGCGTCGCCAGCGCGGTCAGCCCGACCCCGAGGGCCAGTGCCGTGCGTCGGCTCATACCGCTCGGAAGGCCGTCGCCGGCCGCGGGGGTGTCGGGTCGTGTGGTGGCGGGCCTGCGCCGCGCAGAGTCCATGCCGCTCTCCATGGGGACGGGGAGCCCCTTCGTCGTCGAGTTGTGCGTACTGCCACGCCGAACTGGCCGCTGGAGAACGTCCGTTGTGCGGTCCGGTGTCCAGGGCGGGGCGACTGCTGTAGGCCGGTCGCGGGTGTGGAAGGCCCCCGAGGACGGTCCTCCGGATGGGATGGAGCATCGAAAGGGGCCGATACTGTTTCCGGAAAGTTTCCGGAAGTTGTCGCGAAACGTTAGGGTCGCACCGACTGCCCGTCAACCCCCCCGGCATCAACTGCCCCACGTCCTCCGGGCCTTGTCCGTAGGACGACTCAGGTGGCCGCGCGCGGGCCCCGCGACCGGTGATTGCCTATGCTGAGGGACCGCAGGCGAGGAGGCATGGATGGCAGCACAGGACGCGGGCCGCGTCACGATCGCGGACATCGCCCGGGAGGCGGGCGTGTCCCTGCCGACGGTCTCCCGGGTGCTCAACGGGCGCGCCGACGTGTCCCCCTCGACCCGCCGCCGGGTCGAGGACCTGCTGGCCCACCACGGCTACCGGCGGCGGGCCGCCCAGACCGCGGGCCGGGCGGAACTGATCGACCTCGTCTTCAACGACCTCGACAGCCCCTGGGCCGTGGAGATCCTGCGCGGTGTGGAGGACGTGGCGCACGCGGCCGGCCTGGGCACCGTGGTCTCCGCGGTGCACCACCGCAGTACGTCGGCCCAGCAGTGGCTGGTCAACCTGCGGGCGCGGGCCTCCGACGGCGTCGTCCTCGTGACCTCGGACCTCGCGCCCGAACTGCACGCCGAGCTACGGCGCCTGGGCGTGCCCACCGTCATCATCGATCCGGCCGGTGTGCCCACCTTCGGCATACCGACGATCGGCGCCATGAACTGGGCGGGCGGGCGCAGCGCCGTCGAGCACCTGCTTTCCCTCGGGCACCGCAGGATCGGCGTCATCACCGGCCCGTCGACCCTGCTGTGCAGCCGCGCCCGCCTGGACGGCTACCGTGCCGCCCTGGAATCCGCCGGCGTGGAGATCGACGACCGGCTCATCCGCCAGGGCGACTTCTCCCACGAGTCCGGCTTCGCCGCCGGCACCCGGCTGATCACCCTCGCCGACCCACCGACCGCGATCTTCGCCTCCAGCGACCAGATGGCCCTCGGCGTCTACGAGGCCGCCCGCCAGCACGACCTCCGCATCCCCGACGACCTCAGCGTGGTCGGCTTCGACGACCTCCCGCAGGTCCAGTGGTCCCCCCCGCCCCTGACCACGGTCCGCCAACCCCTGGACGAAATGGGCCAGGTCGCGGCGCGTACGCTGCTGCGGCTGATCCAGGGCGAGACGCTGGAGAGCCCGCACATCGAGCTGGCCACCCAACTGGTGGTGAGGAGCAGCACGGGGCCGGTGCGGGGATGAGGCCCCGGACGCCCGGCCCCGCGCGGAACCACGCGGAACCGGATGTCGCCCTCGTCCGGCCGGGCCGGGCCCTTCAGGCGGTCTCGGCGGCCGGGCCGGGCGGCCCGGCCACGCCGACACACGCCTCGTTGCCCTCGGGATCGGCCAGTACCCGGTGAGACGGCGCTTCGGCGTCGTTCAGCAGGCGTCCGCCGGCCGCGAGCGCCGCGGCTGTCCGGGCCTCGGCCTGGTCGTACGGCACCCACACGTCGACATGGACCCGGTTGCGCTGCGGGCGCGGTGCGTCCATCTGCTGGAAGGAGAACGGTGCGCCGCGGCGGCGCGGGTCCAGCAGGTCCTCGCCGCTGTTCGCGCGGGCCTCGTAACCGGGCAGGGCACGCCAGAACGCCACCACCGCGGGACCCGCGAGGGCGTCGATGGTGACCTGGACGGTCTGCACGCCGGACGGATCGGCGGGTAGGCCGAGCGTGCGGGCGACCGCTGAGATCCGCCGCGCCATATCGACGTGATGTTCGGTCAGTCCGTAGTAGTCGTCCGTGAGCGTGATCAGCCGCACGATCACGCCCTCCTGCCGCAGGTCGACATCGAGGCAGCCGTCCTCGATTCCCGGCATCTCGCCGATCGCCTGCACGAACCGGGCGCCGGCCGCGAAGGACCCACCGCGGAAGTACGCGCACGCCCCCTCGCCCACGACCCGCCAGTCCTCCACGCCGGCGGCCTCGTGGAACCGCTGCGGCCTGATGCGCTCCGTCGTGCCCTTCGCGTGGGTCATCCGCTCAACGTGCCGTGCGGGTCCGACAACGCGGATCGCGCTGCCGTGACGCACGGCACAGGAACCCCCCGTGCCGTGCGGAGAGAAGTGAGTGTGAACAAGTCAGAGAACGACGTCCGCCGTCGCGTGCGCGAGGGGGACCGAGAGGCGTTCGCCCAGTTGTACGAGGAGTTCGCCCGGCCCGTGTACAACCACGGGCTGCGGCTGACCGGTGACTGGTCGACGGCCGAAGAGGTCATGTCAGAGACGTTTCTGACCGCGTGGCGCACGCGTGCGCGGGTCCAGGAGGGCGGGGGTTCGCTGCTGCCCTGGCTGCTCGGCATCGCCACCCACAAGGCGGACAACGCGCGCCGGAGCGCGCGCCGGCGGCAGGTGTTCCTGGCGCGCCAGTCGCCGGCGCGAGAGGTGGAGGACTTCGCCGCCCGGACGGCGGGGCGCATCGACGACGCGCGGCGACTGCGGGCCGTGCAGGAGGCGTTGGGGCGGCTGCGGCGTCAGGAGCGGGAGGTGCTCGCCCTGTGCGTCTGGTCCGGGTTGGACTACCAGGAGACGGCCGAGGCGCTGGGCATCGCCGTCGGCACCGTGCGTTCCCGGCTGTCGCGTGCCCGCAAGAAGCTCGCCCGGCTCGCCGACGAGAGCGCGGCGGACGGCCGGGAGCCGCTGGTCGACGGCCGGGAACCGCGGGCGCGTCGCGGAGAGGTAACCAGTGCGGCCGCGATCGCGGCCCTGCCCGTGCGGGAGGAACTCACATGAACGACAGGACCGCCTTCACGTCCCGCGAGCAGTACGACGACCGCGACGAGATCGCGCGTCTGCTGCCGGCCCCGGCCGACCGGGACCTCCCGCGCGAGCAGCACCTTCGTCACAAGGACCTGCTCATGCGACACATCGACAGCGACCAGGCCGTATCCACCGAATCCGCCATGTCCACCGAATCCGCCATGTCCACCGAGTCCGCCGTGCCCACCGGACCCGCCGCATCCACCGGACCCCTCGCACCCGGCGGCCCGTCCGTCCGGCGCGCCCGGCAGCTGCTGCGGCCCGTTCTCCTCGTCACGGCGACCGCGCTGACCCTGGCCGGTGCGGTGACCGCGGGTGCCGTCCTGACCGGCACCGGCGGGGAGAAGGGCGTCGGCAGCGCGGCCGTGGACACGCGGCCCGCCGCGGCCCTGCTGCACCGCATCTCCGACGCCGCGGCCGACCGCGGCACACCCACCGTGCGCGACGACCAGTTCGTCTACACCCGGGAGAAGATCCGCGACACCGACCTGACCGGCGGCAAGGCCGTCGTCGGCCCGCTGGAGGACTACGAGAAGTGGCTGGCGCAGCGGCCCGGTCCGCTGCGCAAGCTCGGCCTGATCCGCGTCGACGGCGAGACCATGCCCCTCAACGCCGAACTCGGAGACACCGAGGGCACCCCGGCCGGCCTCGGCCGGCCCACCTACCGCTGGCTCGGCTCCCTGCCCACCGATCCGGACAAGCTGCTCGTCTACCTGTACGCCAACACGCCCGTGACCGAGCGGCGAGGGCGCGACCAAGCGGTGTTCGAGCAGATCGGCAGCCTGCTCGGCGGAGTGATGCCACCCCGCACCGCCGCCGCGCTCTACCGGGCCGCCGCCGAGATCCCCGGCGTCAGCCGGACCGCCGTGGCGCGGGACGCGATCGGCCGGCAGGGCATCGGCATCGTCCGCGACGACGCCCGCTACGGCGTGCGCACCGAGTGGGTCTTCGACCCGAAGGACTACTCCTTCCTCGGTTCCCGGAGTTACCTGATCAAGGACATGCCGTACGCCAAGGCCGGAACCCTGCTGTCCAGTTCGGCCGAACTGGCACACGCCGTCGTCGACCAGGCCGGCCGGCTGCCCGCCGACGGGACGGGCGCGGACCGTACGCGCACCACCTGACCGTCCACCCGTGCCCCGCGGCGAACCGCCCCGCGGGGCACGGGCCCACAAGCCTCCTCGCCCACGGCCACCGGCTCCGCGTCGCGGCCGGCGGCGCTCGAAGACGTCCGGCTCCCGCAGGCATGGTCCGGGGCGTACCGGCCTCCGGGACGGGGCTTCGGCGGAGAGGGCAGGATTCGAACCTGCGTGGGCCCCCGAAGGGGCCCGATGCCGGTCACAGGAAGAACAGTGCCAGGAACCGCTGACCACACCCTGACAGGCCGCTGACGGCTCGATGTCCAGGCCGCCCAGCGGGGCGACGCCCGGTCGCCGGGCCCTCGACGCCCTCGCCGACCGCCAGGACCCGCCGCGCCACCTCGACACCGGGAACGAGGGTCTCTGTGCGTCAGGAAGATTGACATGCCTTGGGAGCGCTCCCATGATGGGAGCGCTCCCAAGCCTCATGTTCCCCGTCCACCGTCCGGTTCCGCGGCGTGGCCCCGGGCCGGCGCATCACCCGGGAGGAACACCCCCATGCTGTTCCGCAGCGGACCAGCCCGCAGGAGATTACGCGGGAGATCAACCGGGCTTCGCCCCCTCGGCGCGACGGCGTCGGCGGCCCTGGCCGTGGCGGCCGCCGTGCTGCCGCTCTCCGCGCCCGCCGCCTCGGCCGATCCGGCCGCCACGGGCGACACCACGGTCACCGTCAACGCGAGCGCGGGCCTGGGCACCGTCGCTCCCACCGCGCTCGGCGCCAACACCGCCGTCTGGGACTCGCACATGAACGACCCCGAGGTGGCCTCCCTCTACAAGTCCGCGGGGATCGGCGCGTTGCGCTACCCGGGCGGCTCCTACTCCGACATGTACCACTGGGTCGACAACACCGCGCCCGGCGGCTACGTCGCTCCGGGCACCGACTTCGACGCCTTCATGGGCACCGTGAAGGCCTCCGGCGCCCAGCCGATCCTGATCGCCAACTACGGCTCCGGGACGGCCCAGGAGGCCGCGGACTGGGTCCGGTACGCGAACGTCACCAAGGGCTACGGGGCGAAGTACTGGGAGATCGGCAACGAGATCTACGGCAACGGCGTCTACGGCAGCGGCTGGGAGAACGACACCCACGCCGACAAGACGCCGGACCAGTACGCCCGGGAGGTCAAGGCCTACGCCGAGGCCATGAAGGCGGTGGACCCCACGATCAGGATCGGCGCGGTGCTCACCATGCCCGGCAACTGGCCGGACGGTTCGGTGGCCGGCGGTGACACCGGCGACTGGAACCACACCGTGCTCGCCGCCGTCGCCCACGACATCGACTTCGTGAGCGTCCACTGGTACCCCAACACCAGCGACGGCGAACAGTCGTTGGCCGCCGTACGCCGACTGCCCGGTGAGCTGCGGGAGGTGAGGAACCTGGTGGACCGGTACGCGGGCGCCGACTCCGCCCGCGTCGGCATCGCGATGACCGAGGTGAACTCCGACTCCGGCGGTGGCGCCTTCACCAGCCGCCCCAACGGCCTGTTCGCCGCGGAGGCCATGAGCACCGCGCTGGAGAACGGCGTCTTCACCGTGGACTGGTGGGACACCCACAACGGCGCGGGCGGCATCACCACCGTCGGCGGTGAGACGGACTACGGAGACATGGGCATGCTGTCGAACGGCAGTTGCTCGGGCGGTGTCTGCGAGCCCGCGGTGAACACCCCGTTCGCGCCGTACCACGGGATCGAGACGCTCGGCGCCCTCAGCGACCCGGGCGACAGCATGGTGGCCTCCGGCACCTCCAGCTCCGAGGTCTCCTCGCACGCGGTGCTCAGGGCCGACGGCGACCTCAGCGTCCTGCTGCTCAACGAGAGCTCCGACACCGAGCACACCGTGGACCTGCGCTACCTGGGCTTCACCGCCGACTCCACGGCGCCCCGGGTCCAGCGGTGGGCACCCGGTGACGACGGCCTGGTGGACGCCACCGGCACCGCCACGGCCGGCTCGGCGACCCTGGCGCCGTACTCCCTCACCGTGCTGACGATGCACCCGAAGAGCGGCACCGGCTCGTCCGCCGCCACCGTCGGCACCCCCGGGGCGCCGAGGACCACCTCGGTCGGCGCCGACAGCGCCACCCTGAGCTGGCCGGCCGCCGACGGCTCGGTGGACCGGTACGAGGTCTACGAGCAGCTCGGCACCAACATCCAGCTGCTCGGCTCCTCCACCGGCACCTCCGTCACGCTCCCCAACCTGCCGGCCGGCTCCCGGCACACCGTCAACGTGCTGGCCCGGGACAAGGCGGGCCACCTCTCCAGGCCCTCCGTCCCGCTGACCTTCACCACGAGTACGCCGGACGACAGCACCTGCACCGTCTCGTACCAGGTGACCTCCGGCTGGGGCAACGGATTCGTCTCCCACGTCGTGGTGAGCAACGTCGGGCCCGCGGACATCGACGGCTGGACGCTGACCTTCGACTGGCCGTCGGCCGGGCAGTCCGTGTCCTCGTCGTGGAACGCCGAGGTCACCGGTGAGGGGCAGCACGTCCACGTGACCAACGGCGAGAACAACGCCGAACTCGCGCCGAACGGCGGCAACTCCGTCGACTTCGGCTTCGTGGGCGCCAACGACGGTGCCAACCCCTCTCCGACGGCCTTCACCCTCAACGGAACGGTCTGCCGGACGATCTCCTGAGCCACGGCACCCTGGGCGGGGCGGCTCTGGCCGTCCCGCCCGCAGCCCCGCCCGGAGACCCGTGGAGGCCGTATCCGAGGCCCCCGCTCGCTTTCGGCCGCCGATCCGGACGCGCAGCCCGGTGCCCGAAGGCCGGCCCGCCGGTAGACGCCGGGGTCAGGCGGTCCTGGCGACGGTCAGCAGTGCGGCGGCGTCCTCAAGGGCCTCCAGGCTGTGCCGGGCGGGTGGGACGACGAGCAGGTCTCCGGCCATGCCCTCCGACGTCTCGTCGCCGCTGTGCAGCCGCACCCGGCCGCGCAGCACGAGGACGGTGGACTCGCCGGGATTCTCGTGCTCGGCGAGGGTGGTGCCCGCGCGCAGGGCGAGGAGGGTCTGGCGCAGGGTGTGCTCGCGGCCGCCATAGAGGGTCTCGGCGCTGCGGCCCGTGGAGGAGGCCGCGGCCCGCTCCAGGTGCTCGTCGGCCTTGGTGTCGAGGGAGAGCTTCTGCATGGCTCGGTTGCCGTTTCTGTGTCGGAGGGTTTCGCGCGCGTCGGCGTCAGTAGCGGGCGCCGACGCGGCGCCAGCGGCGTCCGCTGGTGCCTGGCTCGGCGGGGTGGGCGGGGACCCGGCTGCGGTAGAGGACGAAGGGCCGCCACAGGTACCACAGCGGGACGCTCCAGGCGTGCACCAGCCGGGTGAAGGGCCACACGGCGAGGATGGCCCAGGCGGCGGTGGCGTGGACCTGGTAGATCAGCGGTGCGTGGGAGATGGCGTCGACGTCCGGGTCGCCGACGAACAGTCCGCGGAACCACAGCGCCACGCTCCGGCGGTAGTCGTAGCCGGCGCCGAAGAGGTTGACGCCCATGGTCGGGATGATGCCGAGCACGATGACGATCGCCAGCAGGACGAGGGCCACCCAGTCGACGGGGCTCGTGGTGGCCCGCACCCGGGGCACAGCGGTGCGGCGGAAGGCGAGGATCACCACACCGGAGGCGACGGCCAGCGCGGCGACGGTGCCGCCGATGGAGGAGAACCAGCGGTAGGTGCCCTCCGGGATGCCGAGCCACCGGGTGAACGACTCGGGGACCAGGATGCCCATGACGTGTCCGGCGATGGCGGCGAACGTGCCGTAGTGGAAGAGCGGCCCGCCCCATTTCAGCAGGCGGCGCTCCTGGAGCTGGGTCGAGCGGCTGGTCCAGCCGAACTGGTCGTAGCGCCAGCGCCAGACGTGGCCGACGACGAAGGTGACAAGGGCGAGGTAGGGCAGGATCACCCACCACCACAGGTCCCAGGAACTCACCGGCCCTCCTCAGCTCTCGGGAATGCTTCCTGTGCCGGATACGCGGACGGTGCCGGGCGTTCGGGCGGAGCGAACGGTTCCAGCCCGGTCTGCTCCGGTGGGCCGAAGGGCTCCAGCCCGACCTGTTCGCCCGGCGGTCCCTCGGCGGCCAGCCGCCGCCACGCGTCGCGCTCCCCCCGGCCCGGTTCCGGCAGCCGGCCGCTGAGCGTGTCGAGGACGCCGGCGTACGGGCTGGAGTGTTCGCGCAGTGCCTGCCGCAGGAGTTCCAGTCCGGCCCGGCACTGGAGCAGGACGCGATGGCCGGGCCCGGGGGCGAGGGCGGCGAACTCCAGGACCAGCGGCAGGAAGTCGGGCAGTTCGCTCTCGGGCGGCTCGTGGCCGGCCTGTCGGTAGGTGTGCTTGAGGGTGAGCAGCGCCATGCCGCGGGCGCGGGTGTCGCCGTGCCGGTAGTAGGTCAGGTGCATGCTGCGGCGGCGCGTGTGGTCGAAGGTGTCCACGTACCGCTGCGCGGCTTCGGTGGGGGACAGGCCCGACAGGTGGTGGCACACGGCGGCGAGCCGGGTGCGGTCGACCGGGTCGACGACGGCGGGGAGCGCGGCGGTCACGTCGCCGAGGCAGGCGAGCACCGCCTCGTCCGGGTAGCGCAGGAGGACCGAGGCGATGCGGTGCACCAGTGGCGTGTCGGCCCGCGCGCGCCGGCGGCGGATCACCGGTCGTTCCCGTCGTCGAAGAGGCCGGGGGCGGGGCCGGAACCGTTCCAGCCGAGGAGGTTGAAGCGCACCTTGCCGTCGCTGTCGCGGAACCGACTGCCGCCGCCCGAGGGGGCCGGCCCCGGCGGGGGCGGCGGGGCGACGCCACCGGGGTGGTCGAGGGAGCAGTGCTGGGCCATCAGCGCGCCGGAGCCCTCGGCATGCACCCGGGGGACGACGTAGCGGTCGTCGTACTTGGCGATGGCCAGCAGCCGGTACAGGTCCTCGATGTCCTCGGCGCTCGCGCCGACCTGGCGGAGCAGGTCCTGGTCGGGCGGGTCGCCGAGTTGCAGCGCGCGCATGTGGGCGCGCATCGCGGTCAGTTTGCGCAGCACGCCCTCCACCACGGTGGTCTCACCGGCGGTGAAGAGGTTGGCCAGGTACTCCATGGGGATGCGCAGGGCGTCGATGGCCGCGAAGACGCGGTCGGGGTCGTCGTCGTGGTGGCCGGTGGCGTGCACCGCGTCCGTGACCGGGGACAGCGGTGGGACGTACCAGACCATGGGCAGGGTGCGGTACTCCGGATGCAACGGCAGCGCCACCCGGTGCTTCCTGACCAGCGCGTACACCGGGGAGCGCCGGGCGGCCTCGATCCAGTCGCGGGCGATGCCGTCGCGCTCCGCCGCCGCCCGTACCCCGGGGTCCTCGGGGTCGAGGAAGACCGACAACTGCGCCTCGTACAGGTCCTTCTCGTCCTTCACCGAGGCGGCGCCCCGGACGGCGTCGGCGTCGTAGAGCATCACGCCCAGGTGGCGCAGCCGGCCCACACAGGTCTCGGAGCAGATGGTGGGCTGCCCGGCCTCGATGCGCGGGTAGCAGAAGGTGCACTTCTCGGCCTTCCCGGTGCGGTGGTTGAAGTACACCTTCTTGTACGGGCAGCCCGACACGCAGAACCGCCAGCCGCGGCAGCGGTCCTGGTCGACCAGGACGATGCCGTCCTCCTGCCGTTTGTACATGGCGCCCGAGGGACAGGAGGCGACGCAGGAGGGGTTGAGGCAGTGCTCGCAGATGCGCGGCAGGTAGAACATGAACGCGTGCTCGAACTCCATCCGCACCTGTTCCGACAGACCTTTCAGGTTCGGATCGGCGGTGGCGTACTCGGCGGCCCCGGCGAGGTCGTCGTCCCAGTTCGGGCCGTGCACCGGCCGCATGTCCCGGCCGGTGAGCCAGGACTTGGGGCGGGCGGTGGGGAAGCTGTCGGACAGCGGCGCGGTGGTCAGGCTCTGGTAGTCGTACGTCCACGGCTCGTAGAAGTCGTCGAGCGAGGGGAGGTCCGGGTTGTAGAAGAGGCTGAGCAGCCTGCGCACCCGGCCGCCGGCCTTCAGCGTCAGTCCGCCCCGCCGGTTCAGGGTCCAGCCGCCCTTCCACCTCTCCTGGTCCTCGTAGCGGCGCGGGTATCCCGCGCCCGGCTTGGTCTCGACGTTGTTGAACCAGACGTACTCGGCTCCGGGCCGGTTGGTCCAGGTCTGTTTGCAGGTGACGGAGCAGGTATGGCATCCGATGCACTTGTCGAGGTTCATCACCATCGCGACCTGCGCCATCACACGCATCAGAACTCCACCTCCTGTGCCCGCCGCCGGATGACGGTGATCTCGTCGCGCTGGTTGCCGGTGGGGCCGATGTAGTTGAAGCCGTAGGAGAACTGGGCGTAGCCGCCGATGAGATGGGTGGGCTTGATCAGCAGGCGGGTGAGGGAGTTGTCGCCGCCGCCGTGCAGGCCGGAGGTCTCCGTCTTCGGCACGTTCAGGTGCCGGTCCATCGTGTGGTACATGTACACGGTTCCCTCGGGCATGCGGTGGGTGACCACCGCGCGGCAGGCGACCACGCCGTTGCGGTTGTACGCCTCGATCCAGTCGTTGTCCGCCACCCCGATCCGCTCCGCGTCCTTCGGGCTCATCCAGATGACCGGGCCGCCGCGGAAGAGGGTGAGCATGTGCAGGTTCTCCTGGTACTCGGAGTGGATCGACCACTTCGAGTGCGGGGTCAGGTAGCGCACCACGAGTTCCGGGCGGCCGTCCGGTGAGCGGGTCGGGTCGCCGAAATGGGCGACCATGTTCAACGGCGGCCGGTACACCGGGAGTTGCTCGCCGAACTCGGCCATCCAGTCGTGGTCGAGGAAGAAGTGCTGGCGGCCGGTGAGGGTGTGCCAGGGCTTGAGGCGTTCGACGTTGACGGTGAACGGGGAGTAGCGGCGGCCGCCGGACTCGGTGCCGGACCACTCCGCCGAGGTGATCACCGCGCGGGGCTGGGTGCGGGTGTCCTCGAAGGTGATGCGGTCGCCGGAGCGCTCCCCGGCGAGATCGGCCAGCTCCACGCCGGTGCACTTCTCCAGCGCGCGCAGCGACTGGACGGCCAGGCGGCCGTTGGTGGTGCCGGACAGGGCCAGGATCGCCTCGCAGAACTGGTCGTCGCGGGCGATCGAGGGACGTCCGTCGGCGATGCCGCCGCGCACGGTGCCGTTGCGACGGCGCAGGTGGTCGATCTCCTGCTCGGGCTTCCAGGTCACGCCCTTGGTGGTGGTGCCCAGGCTGTCCAGCAGCGGGCCGACGGCGGCCATCTTCTCGGCCACCGCCGCGTAGTCGCGCTCCACCACGATCAGTTTCGGCATCGTCCGACCCGGTACCGGCTCGCACTCCCCGGCCTTCCAGTCCCGTACCCGCCCGTGTGGCTGCGCCATCTCGTCCGCCGTGTCGTGGGCGAGCGGGGCGGCGATCACGTCCCGGCGCACACCCAGATGGACGGCGGCGAGCTTGGCGAACTCGGCGGCGAGGGTGTGGAAGACGTCGAAGTCGGTGCGGCTCTCCCACGGAGGCGCGATCGCCGGGCTGAAGGCGTGCACGAACGGGTGCATGTCGGTGGAGGACAGGTCGTACTTCTCGTACCAGGTGGCGGCCGGCAGCACCACGTCGGAGAACAGGCAGGTGCTAGTCATGCGGAAGTCGACCGCCACCGACAGGTCGAGCTTGCCGACCGGGGCCTGTTCGCGCCAGGTGACGTCCCTCGGCCGCAGCTCGGGCGGGGTCTCCGCGGCGGTGACGGCGTCGTCGGTGCCGAGCAGGTGCCGCAGCAGGTACTCATGGCCCTTCATCGACGACGCGAACAGGTTCGCCCGCCAGATGAGCAGGACGCGGGGGAAATTGGCCGGGTCGTCCGGGTCCTCGGCGGCGAACCGCAATCTGCCGGCCTTCAGCTCCTCGACGACGTACTCCGGTACGTCCTTGCCGGCCCGCTCCGCCTCGTCGCACACGTCCAGCGGGTTGCGGTCGAACGCCGGATGGGAGGGCATCCAGCCCAGCCGGGCGGCCAGCGCGTTGCAGTCCGGCAGCGTGCGGCCCGCGAGCGTACCCCGTCCGAGCGGGCCGGCCAGGGCGTCGGCGGAGAACGCCTCGTAGCGCCACTGGTCGGTGGCCAGCCAGAACAGCGGCGTGCCCACCATGTGCCGGGTGGGCCGCTGCCAGTCCAGGCCGAAGGCGAGATGGAACCATCCGGTCAGCGGCCGTACCTTCTCCTGGCCGACGTAGTGAGCCCAGCCGCCGCCGTTCACGCCCTGGCTGCCCGTCAGCATCACCAGAGACAGGAAGGCGCGGTAGATCTGGTCGGAATGGAACCAGTGGTTGGTGCCCGCCCCCATCGCGATCATCGAACGGCCCCCCGTGCGCTCCGCGTTGCGGGCGAACTCCCGGGCCACCCGGGCCGCCACCTTGGCCGGCACCGAGGTGATCGCCTCCTGCCAGGCCGGCGTGCACGGGCTGTCCCTGTCGTCGTAACCGCCCGGCCACCGGCCGGGCAGACCCTCGCGGGCCACCCCGTACTGGGCGAGCACCAGGTCGAAGACGGTGGTCACCAGGTGCCCGCCGACCCGCACCGCCGGTACGCCGCGCCGCAGCACCCCGCCGGACTCGCCGGGCCCCGTGTCGAACCGCGGCAGGTCGACGGCCACCGCCTCCCCGTCCGGACACCCGTGCAGGGTCAGCAGGGGGTCGGCCCCGTCCAGCCGCAGGTTCCACCGGCCCTGGCCCGACTCCGACCAGCGAAAGCCCAGTGATCCGTTCGGCACCACCGGTTCGCCGGTGCGCCCGTCCAGCAGCACCGTCTTGAACTCGGCGGCCTCCGCGGCAGGGTCGGGCAGGTCGGCGGCGGTGAGGAACTTGTCCGGCACGTACCCGCCGCCGTCCCGCTCGCGCAGCCGCACCAGGAACGGCAGGTCGGTGTAGGTCTTGGCGTACTCGGTGAAGTACGGCACCTGCCGGTCGCGGTAGAACTCGGTGAGGATGACGTGCCCCATGGCCAGCGCCAGGGCGCCGTCCGTGCCGGGGGCCGCCGCGAGCCAGTCGTCGGCGAACTTGGTGTGGTCGCCGTAGTCCGGCGAGACCACCACGACCTTCTGCCCCTTGTAGCGGGCCTCGGTCATGAAGTGCGCGTCCGGGGTGCGGGTGATGGGCAGGTTGGTGCCCCACACGATCAGGTAGCCGGCGTTCCACCAGTCGCCGGACTCCGGAACGTCCGTCTGGTCGCCGAACACCTGCGGTGAGGCCATCGGCAGGTCGGCGTACCAGTCGTAGAACGAGGAGATCGTTCCGCCGATCATGGAGAGGTACCGGGTCCCGGCCGCGTAGGACGCCATGGACATCGCCGGAATCGGGGAGAACCCCACGATCCGGTCCGGACCGTACCGTTTCACGGTGTGCACCTGCGCCGCCGCCAGCAACTCCGTGACCTCGCGCCAGTCGCAGCGTACGAACCCGCCCTTGCCGCGGGCCCGCTTGTAGGCGGCGCACCGCCCGGGGTCCGAGGTCAGCCACTCCCACGCCTCGACCGGGTCCGCGTGCCGTGCCTTCGCCTGCCGCCACAACCGAAGCAGCGGGCCGCGCACGTAGGGGTGGCGGATGCGGGTGGGGGAGTAGGTGTACCAGGAGAACGACGCGCCGCGCGGGCAGCCCCGCGGCTCGTACTCCGGGGAGTCCGGGCCGACCGAAGGGTAGTCGGTCGCCTGGGTCTCCCATGTGATCAGGCCGTCCTTGACGAACACCCGCCACGAGCACGACCCCGTGCAGTTCACCCCGTGCGTGGAGCGCACCTCCCGGTCGTGGCGCCACCGTTCCCGGTAGAACTCCTCCGCCGCCCGGCCGCCCTCGCGGTACAGCATCCGCCGGTCGGGTGACTGGGTGCCGGGGAAGAAGTACTGCGCCGTGCGCATCAGCCGCTCGGCCGCGGCATCCGCCCGGTCGGTACTCACGCGATTCGCCTCCTCGGATGCTGCGGTCGCCTGCTCGTGCCCTGCCTGCTCCGGTGCCTCGCGCGGCCGGCTGTGGGGAGGCGTGACCACCATGCTCTGCCGACGGCCGGAGCGGACGGGGCCGACACTCCGCCAGCCCACACACGGGGTAGGCCGGAAGCCTGAAGCGCGGACCGCGGCGCCTTCCGTGCGGCCGGGCGCCGGGGACCGCTCCTCCTCGCCCTGGGGGCGCGGCGACACGTGCGCGCCGCGTGCCACCGCGGTACGGGACAAGCCTGTGGAGCATCGTCCTTCCCATCGGCGTGTACGGGGTGGCGTCCCGGGAGCCGGGCGAGGCGGAGGCCGGGGCGGGACGCGGGTGTGCCGACGTCGGGTGCCGTGCACGCGGCCGTGACCGATGACCGTCCGCAGTCCCCGCCGCACCCACTGCTCGGCGCGTCCTGCGCTGCTGGAGCGAGAGGCCGACGCCCTCGCCCGGCCGCACGCGGGACGCGCCGGCGCACTCTCCGCGACCACGCCGGCCGTGGCGGCCTTCAGGGTCGTGAGCAGGCGGCGCGTTCGCCGCGGCCTGCCTCCGACCAGGTGTGCGCGTAGTGTGACAAGGCGGGGCGACATGATGACGGCGTTCGACCGCGCCGGGAGGAAGCACCATGGCGCACGATCCGTGGCAGGAGCGGGGACGTGGACAGGCCGGGGACGGCCCGATCACGCGACCGCCGCAGCGTGCCCTGGACCGGCACCGGCTGCGGCACCTGCTGGACGCGGTCGGGGCGGTCAGCACCGACATGGACACGCGCACCGTGCTGCGTCGCATCGTGGAGGCGGCCACCGACCTCGTCGCCGCGCGTTACGGGGCACTGGGCGTGCTCGACGAGAGCGGCACGGTCGTCGATCTGATCACCGTGGGCATCGATGATCCACAGATGTGCGCCGCCATGGGCCTGCCGCAGGGCCACGGCCTGTTGCACACCGTGGTGGACGACCAGGAGCCGCTGCGGGTGGCGGATGTGGCCGCGCACCCTCGTTCGGCCGGTTTCCCGCCCGGGCATCCGGTCATGCGGACTCTGCTGGGCGTTCCGCTCACGATGCGCGGCACGGTCCACGGTGACCTCTACGTCGCGGACAAGAGGGACGGTACGCCTTTCGACGACGACGACGAGGGCCTGCTGACGGCGTTGGCCAGCGCCGCGGGCATCAGTCTGGAGAACGCCCGTCTGTACGAGCACCTCAAACGCGTCGCCGAGCACTTCCAGCGCCGCATGCTGCCCGTTCTTCCCGACCTGGCGCCGCTTCAGGCCGCCGCCCGTTACGAGCCCGCCTCCGAGCTGCCCAGGCTGGGCGGGGACTGGTACGACGCCATGGTCCTGCCGGACGGCGCCACATGTGTCGTGGTGGGGGACGTGACCGGCCACGACGTGGAGGCCGCCCCGCTGATGGGGCAGATCCGCAACATGCTGCGGGCACTCGCCTTCGACCGGGGCGAGCCGCCCGGTCTGGTCGTGTCCCGACTGGACCGCGCCCTGATGATGTCCGACGACCCGCCGACGGCCACCCTGGTGTTCGGTCGCATCGAGCGCGGCCGTGGAGAGGGCGGGCAGTACACGTTCGGCTGGAGCAACGCGGGGCATCTGCCGCCGCTGGTGGTCGGCGCGGACGGCGGCACGACCTACCTGGCACCCGCCCGTCACGGCATCCCGGTGGGCATCGAGGCATCCGTCCCCCGGTACAGCCACGAGCACCCCCTTCCGCCCGGGAGCACCCTGCTGCTGTTCACCGACGGGCTGGTCGAGCGCCGCGACCAGGACATCGACGCGGGGCTGGACGACCTGGCCGAACAGGCCGCCCGCCTGGCCACCGCCCCGCCGGACGAGCTGTGCGACGCTCTGATCAGCCGGAGTCGGCAGGTGTTCGACGACGACGTCGCTCTGCTCGCCCTGCGTATCCCCTCGGACGACCCGGCACGGTGAGAAGCAGGCTTCCTGGACCGGCTCGCCGCCCACCCCGACGACGTCGAGCCGCGTTCCCCGCCGTCCCGCTCGCCCGAACCCGACCCCGACCAACGGGTGGTCTGCGGACGGGGGTCAAGCCCGCGCGCGGGCGGGTACCTCCCGGGCGAGGGCGATCGCGACGGCAGCGAGAAGGCTCCCGGTGGTCCAGCGTTGCCACGTGAGCCATGCCGGGCGGCTCTTGAACAGGCCGGCGATGGATCCGGCCGCGAGCACGATCAGCGCGTTCACGGTGAGGCCCACCGCGATCTGCACAGCGCCGAGCTCGAACCCCTGGGCCGTGGTGTGGCCGCGTGCGGGGTCGATGAACTGAGGGATGAGCGCGAGGTACAGGATGGCGACCTTCGGGTTGAGCAGGTTGGTGATCAGCCCCATCCGCAGCAGCCTCCAGTGCGAGTCGCGCCGGAGGCTGCGTGGCTCGAACAACCCGCGGCCGCCGCGCCTGAGCGCCTGCCAGGCCAGGAACGCGAGGTAGGCCGCGCCGACGGCTTTGAAACCGATGTACAGCCACGGGACGGCGACGAAGACCACCGCCAGGCCCACGTTGGCCAAGGTCATGTACACAAGGAAGCCCACCGCGGTCCCGACCAGCGAGACAAGCCCGGCCCCGCGGCCCTGGCTGACGCTCCGGGACACCAGGTACACCATGTTCGGGCCCGGCGTCAGTGCCAGTCCCAGTTCGACCAGGGCCATTCCGCCGGCTGCCGCCGATGAGATCATCACACACGCCACCCTGTCAGACGCGGCGCGACAGGTGCCACCCCGGCATCGAAGGCGGTCATCACCGCCCAGGCGTCCCCGGTCCCCCCTGTCCGCAGCCGATCACCCGCCGCGTGTCCCCGGTGTCGGCTGCTCCGCCCAGATGACCTTGCCGTCCCTGGTGTAGCGCGTGCCCCAGCGCTCGGCGAACTGGGCCACGAGGAAGAGGCCCCGTCCGCCCTCGTCCGTGCTGGCCGCGTAACGCAGGTGCGGCGAGGTGCTGCTGTGGTCGGAGACCTCGCAGAAGAGCGCGTTGTTGCGGATCAACCGCGTCTTGATGGGCCCGGTGGCGTGGCGTATGGCGTTGGTGATCAGTTCGCTGCAGATCAGCTCCGTGGTGGGCACGAGGTCGTCCAGCTCCCACTCCACGAGCTGGGCGGAAACGGCGGCGCGCACGCGGCGGACGGCGGCGGGGTCGCGCTCCACGTCCCACTCGGCGACGTGCGCGGGCCCCAGCACCCGGGTCCGGGCGACGAGCAGCGCGATGTCGTCGCTCTGGAACTCCGGGAGCAGGGCGTCGAGCACGGCGTCGCAGGTTTCCTCCGGCGACCGGCCCGCGTGCGTCAGCGTCTCGCGGAGCAGCCGGAGCCCGGTGTCGACGTCCTGGCCGCGGCGCTCGACGAGGCCGTCGGTGAACAGGACGAGCCTGCTGCCCTCGGGCAAACGCAATTCGGCGCACTCGAAGGGCAGTCCGCCGATGCCGAGGGGAAGGCAGGACGGTACGTCCAGGAATTCCACCGTCCCGTCGGGGTGTACGAGCGCGGGCGCGAGGTGACCGGCGCTGGCGACGGCACAGTCGCCGGACACGGAGTCGTAGACCGCGTACAGGCAGGTCGCGCCGGTGACGGTGGTCTTGTCGCCGGCCGCGATCGCGTCCTGGTCGATAAGGGCGACCAACTCGTCGAGGTGGCTGAGGAGTTCGTCGGGCGGCAGGTCCAGGGGGGTGGAGAAGTTGTGTACGGCGGTGCGTAGCTGCCCCATGGTGGCCGCGGCATGCAGTCCGTGCCCGACGATGTCGCCCATGACCAGCGCCACCCTGGCGCCTGGCAGCGGGATGACGTCGAACCAGTCGCCGCCCACCGCCTCTGCGGGCAGGTAACGGGAAGCGACCTCGACGGCGCTCTGTTCGGGCAGCGCCCGGGGCAGCAGTCTCCGCTGCAGCGCCACGGCCAGGCCGTGCTCACGGGTATAGCGGCGTGCGTTGTCGAGTGACACGGCGGCTCGGGTGGCCAGTTCCGCCGCGAGGGAGAGATCGTCCTGGTCGAAGGGCTCGGGCTTTTGGGAGCGCCAGAAATGGACGACGCCCAGCAGCACGCCGCGGGCGGACAGCGGCGCCGTGATGAGCGAATGGATTCCGTAGTCGATGATACGGGAGCCCCGCCTGCGGTCCATCTCCTGCCAGCGCGTGGCATCACGCAGACGAGGCACCAGGACCGCCTGCCCGCTCTCGATGCTGCGGGTCTGTGGCGAGGCCGGTCCGAAAGTGATCAGGTCACCGACGGCGAAGAAGGGAGCGTCGTCGCGGATGCCGCTGACGGCCGCGCGCCGCATCCGCTTGCCGCCGTCGCTCGTGCCGTTCATCCCCAGTTCCCCGTCGTGCAGCACGGACTCGGCCAGATCGACGGCGACGTAGTCGGCGAAGCGCGGCACCGCGACCTGCGTCAGCTCTTCGGCTGTACGGGTCACGTCGAGGGTGGTGCCGATGCCGCCGGTCGCGTCGTAGAGCAACTTCAGCCGCCACCGGACCAACTCGACCCTCTGCGACGCCTCGCCGATCATCTCCATCACTTCTTCGGTGCCGAGCTCCTCCTCCCCGGCCACCGCGGCGACCGCGAGCCGCGCGGACGCGGCGCCCACCGAACCGGCGAGCTGGGCTTCCACGTGATGGACCAGCTCCGGCGGCGCTTCGGCCGCCGGTGAGCCGGGTCTCTCTCCGGGGTAGGAGCGCAGCGCCCGCTGGGCGCCCTCCCACCCGAGGAAGCGCTCCAGCAGGGTCTGTAGTTCGCCGACCGTGACACGGACCCGCCAGTGCCGCTCCCTGACGGGTTCTCCGAGGATTTCGGTGAACTGCTCCGCCTGCGCCCGCTCGGCGGCGTCCGGCCGGTCCGCGAGGGAGACCGCGACGTACCCGCCGAAGTTCAGCAGCGCGCTCCAGAACATCGCATGGCTGATCGGGTCCATTCCCGCCAGGCCGAACAACTGCCGCGGCCGGAGCAGCCCGATGCCGAGTGGGCCGTCCCGCAGGAAGGAAGCAGACAGCACCCCCGCATCGGCGAGGCTCGGCAGCACCAGGGTGTAGGCCCATACGGCGAACCCCGCCACCAGCCCGACCAGCACGCCCCGGCGGGTACCACCCGGCCAGAACAGGCCGCCCAGGACGGCGGGCGCGAACTGTGCCACAGCCGCGAACGACACCAGGCCGATCGACACCAGTGCCGTCTCCTCGCCGGCGAACCGGAAGTACGCGTACCCGAGCAGCAGGATCAGCACGATGGTCGCCCGGCGAATGCCCAGCACCAGTCCGGCGAGCTTGTCCCGGTGCGCCAGCCTCGACCTGCTGCGCAGCAGCAGCGGCATCACGAGTGAGTTCGACACCATGGTGCTCAGCGCGGTCGTCTCGACGATGACCATGCTGGTGGCCGCGCTGAGACCTCCGATGAAGACGAGCAGTGTGAGCGCCTGCTGGCCTTCGGCCATCGGCAGGGTCAGCACATAGGTGTCGGCGTCGACGGCCTTTCCGAACCGCAGAAGCCCGCCGGCCGCGATCGGGAGCACGAAGACGCTGATCACGAGCAGGTACAGCGGGAACAGCCACATCGCCCGTTTGAGGTGCCTCTCGTCGACGTTCTCGACGACGCTGATCTGCCACTGCCGGGGCAGCAGCACGATCGCCAGCATGGACAGCACGATGAGCCACACCCACATGCCGTAACCGGTGTGCTCCCGCAGCGTGAACATCGTGGTGAGGTCGGCGTCCGCGGCCCGCGAGAACAGATCGTGGAGCCCCCCGAACATCCAGAAGACCACGAAGATCCCGACCGAGAGGAACGCCACCAGCTTGACCACGGACTCCAGCGCGATAGCGGCGACCATGCCCTCGTGGCGTTCGGTGGCATCCAGATGACGGGTGCCGAAGACGATGGTGAACGCGGCGAGCACCAGCGCTGCGTACAACCCGGTGTCCTGGAACAGGGGAATACGGCTCAGTTGCGGGGTGGAGGCGATCTCGGGGTGCCGCCGAACGATCGCGAAGGTGAGGGAGACCGCCTTGAGCTGCAGCGAGATGTAGGGGACAACCCCCACCACGGCGATGATCGTCACCAGGCAGCCCAGCGCGGTGCTCTTGCCGTACCTGGCGGAGACGAAGTCGGCCAGCGAGGTGACCCGGTGCCGGCGGCTGATCCGGATGATTCTGCGCAGCACCAGCCAGCTCAGCGCGAGCATGAGCGTCGGCCCCAGGTAGACCGTCAGGAAGCCGACTCCCGACGTGGCGGCCCAGCCCACGCTGCCGTAGTACGTCCACGAGGTGGCGTACACGCCGAACGACAGCGCGTAGACCGTGGCGTTGTTGATGACGCTCCGACCGGAATCCGCCCGCCGGTCACCGTAGAAGGCCACCGCGAAAAGCAGGCCGAGGTACCCGGCCGAAACGACGACGATGAACCAGGTCTGGAGCACGGCCTACCTCGATCTGCCGCCGATCACGGCGACCAGACCGATCACGATCGCCCAGACGAGAAACAGGTAAGTCGCGAGAACGGGGACGCCGAAGACCTGGCCCATGCGATCGAACCGCGCCAGGAACGGCGGAACGATCAGTATGAAGCCCAACGCCGCGACGGCCGCCAGGCGCAGACTGAGCTGCTCGTCGTTTCGCGACTCCGCCATGAACCGCCTCCACGTCCTCAAAGTCGTGCTGTGCGGCGCACGCCCGAATTTGTGCCAGGTCACGCTGAGGTGTCGATCGGCGCCGTAGCGACGCGCACTCTGCTCAGTTCAACACGGCGCCGAGACGTCTGCTACCTCGCCGAGCCGCCACACCCGCTGCGTGCTGCGCGTGAAGGACGGTCATCCCTCCGGCGTCGACGGGACGCGCTTGCGAGCACGGGTTCGAGACCGGAAGCCCGCTGGAAGACCCCCGAGAACGTGGCCCCGATCACGGACTGCGGGTGCCGGCAGGGGGACGCGTCTCACTCTGCCGTCCAGCGACGGAGTTTCTCGGGGTTGCGTACCACCCAGATCTGCTTGATCCGGTCGCCCGTGACCTCGAACGCGAGCACCGTCACGGTGACGCCGTCCTGCTGGGCCACCAGGCCGGGCTGACCGTTGACCGTGCGTTCCAGGAATGTCATGTCGGCGGGCCTGCGGCGGGCGAGTTCGGCCCAGGCGTGCGCGATCCGCTCGCCGCCCTCGATGGGGTGCAGGAAGGCGGTGACGACGCCGCCACCGTCGGCGATCGCCGTGGCGTCGGGGTCGAGCAGGCCGATCAGGGCGTCGATGTCCCCGGCCTCCCACGCCTGCTTGAAGTCCCTGACGAGGCCGGCGCGCCGGGCCGCCGGAGTCGCGGCGGGCCGCGCGGCCCGGATGCGGCGGCGGGCCGAGGAGGCCAGCTGGCGGCAGGCCGCCGGGGTACGGCCGACGATCTCGGCCACCTCGGCGAAGGAGTGGCAGAAGACGTCATGCAGGACGAACGCGACGCGCTCGGCCGGGGTCATCGATTCGAGCAGGACCAGGAACGCCAGGTTGACCGACTCGTCCAGGGTGACCCGGTCGGCCGGATCGACCGTGGTGCCGCCCTGCCGCCCGCTGATCCACTCCGTACGCTCGGGCAGCGGCTCGGGAATCCATTCACCCACGTAGGTCTCCCGCCGGGCCCGTGCCGAGCCGAGCAGGTTGAGGCAGATGCGGCCGGTGACCGTCGTCAGCCAGGCGCCGGGGGACTCGATGGCGTCCCGCTGCTGCCGGGACATGGCGTACCAACGGGTGTACGTCTCCTGGACGGCATCCTCGGCCTCGGCCAGGGAGCCCAGAAGCCGGTAGGAGAGATTGATCAGCTGACGCCGTTCGCTCATGATCGCGTCCAGGCCCGGATCGGGCCGGTCCTGTCCTGGCTCGGATCGGGTGGTCATCGTGCCGGCAGCTCCCTCGGTCGCGTCTGTCCTCACCGGTCCGACAAGACAGCGCACCGGAATGTGAGGCCGGTGCGTCGCCTCACATTCCGGGGGGCTGAGTTGTCGAACTGCTGAGACGGACCCATCATCCAGCGAACAGGGAGCTCAGAGACATCATGACCACCCCACTGCCGGCCACACCGTTCGCCGACCCGGCGCCCGCCCAGTCCCTGGAGCGGGCCGCCACCGCGCTGACCGCACACGGTTTCACCGTGGAGATCCTCGACGACGCCGCCGCCGCGCGTGCGCGCGTCAGGGATCTGATACCGGAAGGCGCCGGCGTGTTCACCGGGGCCAGCGAGACCCTCCGCCTGTCAGGCATCGCCGAGGACATCAACGACAGCGGGCGATACGACGCCATCAAACCGCGCGCCCTGGCCATGGACCGCGCCACCCAGATGGACGAGATCCGGCGGCTGACCGCCGGCCCCGACGTCATCGTGGGCAGCGTCCACGCCGTCACCGAAACCGGCTCCCTCGTGATCGCCTCGGGCAGCGGAAACCAGTTGCCCGGCAGTGCCGGCGGCGCCGCCCGCGCGATCTGGATCGTCGGGGCGCAGAAGGTCGTACCCGACCTGCCCACCGCGCTGCGCCGCGTCGAAGACCACTGCCTCCCCCTGGAAAGCGCCCGCACCCAGGCAGTCCACGGGTGGCCCAGCGCCATCAACCGTCTCCTCATCCTCAACGCGGAATTCGCCCCGGGACGCGGCACCGTCCTGCTGCTCCGCGAAGCCATCGGCTTCTGAACCACCAGGAGTCGTCCGGCCGAGGCTGATCCGGAGCGGCAGCGGGGTGAGCCACCAGGGCCACTGCTTCTGGGGACGCCGCTTCAGACCTCCCCCTCCACCTGAACTCGTCGGGTCCGGATACGGACGGGTCAGCGCACCCTTCCGCGCGGTTTCAACGGCACCGGCGGCAGTTCGGGTGCCGGCAGCGGAGCTCCGTCGTAGCCCTTCACCTCGCCGAACCGGGCCCCCTTCATCCACTCCTCGCGCGCCTCCTCGATCTCGGACTGGGTACGGGCCACGAAGTTCCACCACATGATGAGCTCCTCGGCGAAGGGCTCGCCGCCGAGGAGCATGACGCCGGCGTCGGACTCGGCGCGCAGGGGGAGTTCGGAGCGGCCGCAGCCGAGGTAGAGCATCGAGCCGGGCAGGACGGGGACGCCGTCCACGTGGACCTCGCCGGACATCGCGAGGACGCCGTACTCGAAGTCGGGTTGCAGGGGCAGCCGGACGTCCGCGCCCCGGGTGAGGGCGAGGTCGGCGCCGAGGAGCGGGGTGTAGGCGGTGCCGGGGGAGACGGAGCCGTCGAGGTCGCCGAGGATCACCGTGGCGGTCAGGCCGGGCGCGGTGACCGTGGGCAGGTCGGCGTGGAACTCGAACGTGGGGTCCGTGTGCCGGTGGGCGTCGGGCAGCGCCACCCACAACTGCGCGCCGTGCAGGAAACGGGCGTGCGGGCGGGGGCTCTCCTCGGAGTGGCTGATCGCGCGCCCCGCGGTCATCAGACCCAGTTGGCGGGGCCGGATCGTCTGCAGGCTGCCCGTGGAGTCGCGGTGCAGCACCTCGCCCTCGTGCAGCCAGCTGACCGTCTGCAGCCCGATGTGGGGATGCGGCGGGACCTGCATGCCGGGCTCGTCGGCGATGTCGTCCGGGCCGTAGTGGTCGACGAAGGCCCACGCGCCGATCATGCGGCGGCCGAGGTTCGGCAGCAGCCGTCGCACCTCGGTCGACTCCCCCAGCTTGACCTGGTGGGGGCTCAGCAGTTCGCGGACGGGTTCGGCGACGACGAAGCCACGGCCACCGCAGACGGAGGGCACGGGCGCGCGGTCAAGGTTGCTCATACGGCCCAACCTAGCGGTGCGGAGGCCGGACCGGTGAGCGCGAACGGGTGCGATTCGGTCGCCGTCTCACCGCGGAGGAGGCGCGGGGGACGACGGGACGGCCCTGGGGAGCGGGGTGGGGGACGCGGAACTCGGGTGAGGTGAGGGAGTGCTGACCGTCGGGGCGGGGGAGCGGGCCGGTTCCGCCGGGTGCGCCCGGGTGCCGTGGACGGTGAGGAACAGCAGGGCCGCCACCGCCGCCAGGGCCAGCAGGCCCGCCAGGGTCCCGCGCGGGGACGGACGGAGGGCCCGCGGCGCGGCGGTCGGTGGGTGCCGGGGGCGCAGGTCGGCCGGACCGACGGCGTCCGCGCGGGCGGACAGGGCGGCGCGCAGCCGTTCCTCGACGGGCGAGTGGTTCACCGGGAGCCCTCCAGACGCCGGCCGAGCGCGTCCAGGGCCCGGCTTGCCGTGGACTTGACGGCCCCTCGCGACAGACCGAGCGTCGCCGCGATCTCGGCCTCGGTCAGATGCGACCAGTAGCGCAGCACCAGTACCTCCCGTTGGCGCCGGGTCAGGGTGCGCAGCGCCGCCAGCACCTCCCGGTGTTCCTCGTGGAGCAGGACGTCCTCCTCCGGCGCGGGCGCGTGCCCCTCCGGGTCGGGGGTGTGCGCCCGCGCGGTCCTGCGGCGGCGCAGCACCGAGCGGGCCGCGTTGACCACGCTGGTCCTCAGGTACGCCTCGGGGTCGTCCAGGGAGGCGAGTCGATGCCCGTGCCGGCGGAACAGCGCGGTGAACGCGTCCTGTACGACGTCCTCGGCCGTGGGCAGATCGTCCACCAGCAGCACCGCCAGGCGCACCAGGGGCAGTCGGCGGTGGTGGTACAACTCCTCGATCCCCGGCGATGGTTCAAGGGCGGTCGGCGTGCCGTCGAGCAAGGGGCGCGGTGCGGGCCCGGTGGTCGTGTCCGTGCGGGTGCGGGCGAGGAGCCCGATGAACCTCCGCCAGGACGTGGGGGGTTGCGCCGCACCGGACCGTTCCCAGGGCAGGGCCGCCGGTGGTGTGGTTGTCGTCATGGATCTCCCGGGACCGGGTGCGGGAGCCGCCGCGCGACGGCTCCCGCACCCGCCCCACCTCAGTGCTGCGGAACCGGCGCCGGAGTGGCCGGGCCGTGGGGCGGTACGGGCCGCGGCCCCGCCTGCCCGTGGTGCGGGGCGGCGGGCGCCGACGGCACGGGGGAGGGCGTCGCGGTGTGCGCCGGGGACGGCACCGGGGCCGGGGACGCCGGGTGCGCGGGAGCCGGTGCGGGAGCCGGGCTCGCCGCACCGCCCGGAACCGACGGTACGGGTGTCGGGGTCGCGGTACCGCCCGGAACCGACGGTACGGGTGTCGGGGTCGCGGTACCGCCGGGAACCGACGGTACGGGTGTCGGCGTCGCCGGAGCAGACGGCACCGGCCTCGGCGTCGCCGCGGCGTGGTGGTGGGACTGCGCCGCCTGCGCGGCCACGGTGCCGGTGACGGCAAGTGCCGCGCCCAGCGCGGAGACCCCCAGGGCGGCGCGCAGCCTGCGGGCGCGGCTCGGGCGGGGGACACGGTGTGCGGACATGGGTTCCTTCGGGGTTCGGGTCGGACGACTGGTCGAAGTGGAGGCCTCCACCCCGACAGACGCCCGGCCCCGGGCGAGGTTGCGGGTACCGGCCGGCGGATTTCCCGTACGACCCGTACCGCCTCGCCGGCGCCGGCTCAGTACACCCCGGCCCCCTCCTCCGCGGCCGCCACCGCGTCCGCGTGCCCGAACAGACCGGGCAGCCCCCCGGTATGCACGAACACCGTCTTCTCACCGGGCCGTACGGAACCGTCGCGCACCGCCGCCCGCAGCCCGGCCAGGGCCCGCCCCGTGTATGTCGGATCCAGCACGATCCCCTCGGTACGCGCGGCCAGCCGCAGGGCCTCGGTCACCGGCTCGGTCAGCGCGGCGTACCCCGTGCCCACCTGGTCCCGCCGTACCCGCAGCCTCTCCGCCGTGACCGCCTCCGAGGTGAGCGGCGCCGCGAAGGCCACCACCGCCGCGGCCGGGTCGGCCAGCGCGCCGACGTCGACGCCGAGCACGGAACCGGTGCCGAGGGCGGCGACCAGGCCCGCCATGGTGCCGCCGGAGCCGAGCGCGACCACCGCCGTCCGCAGGTCCGGCACTCGGGCGCGCAGTTCCTCGCCGCAGCGCACATAGCCCCGGGCGCCCAGCGTCCCGGACCCGCCGAACGGGATCAGCGCGGGCCGGGCCCCTCGCGCGCGCAGCCGGTCGCACACCTCGGCGGCGGCCGCGTCCAGACCCGCCCGGTCCACGTCGCCCGCCCAGGCGAGCCGGGCCCCGAACAGCCCGTCCAGCGCCAGGTTCCCGGAGCGGGAGGCACCGGCCGCGCCGCGCAGCACGAGGACGACGTCCAGGCCCAGCCGGGCGCCCGCGGCGGCGGTCAGCCGGGCGTGGTTGCTCTGCGCGGCGCCCGTGGTCACCAGCGTGTCCGCGCCCTCGGCGAGCGCCGCGCCCACCGTCCACTCCAGCTTGCGGATCTTGTTGCCGCCACCGCCGAGACCGGTCAGGTCGTCCCGTTTGACCCACAGGTCCTCCGGGCCGAGCCCCAGTGCCGCGGCCAGCCGGGGGGCCGGTTCGAGCGGGGTGGGGAAGGTGCCGAGCGGCACGGGCGGGTGCGTCATGGACATCCTCGCGGGCGGGGGGCCGGGGCCCTCGGTACGGTGACGGCGGTACGACGGCCAGTCGATCACAGCCGGCGTCGTACGTCACACCCCGGCACCCGCCGCCGTGCGGGCCGCCGCCTGCCTCACACCGGCAACAGCCGCCCCACCAGCCCCCCGAGCTGCCGCGCCGTCCGGCACTCGTGCATCTCCACCAGCTCCGCGTACGCCGGCGCCACCGAGTCCCCGGTGCCCCACTGGCCGGCCGGCTCGGGGTTCAGCCAGTACACCCGCCGGGCCCGCCGGGCGATCTCGCGGACCGCGGGCAGGTTCGGGTCGCTCCGGTTGGTGCGGGCGTCGCCGAGGACGAACACCGTGGTGCGCGGGCCGACCGCGGCGCCGTACCGCTCGGCGAACTCGCCCAGCGCCATGCCGTAGTCGCTGCTGCCGTGCCAGCCGGTGAGCGTGGCCTCGTCGCGGATGCGGGCGCCGAGGCCCTCGGGGTCGGCGCGGCCGTGGTCGAGCAGGCCGGTCACCTCGTCCAGCCGGTTGACGAAGGCGAACACCCGGACCTTGCTGAACTGGTCGTGCAGCGCCTGCACCAGCAGCATCGTGAAGTCCGAGAAGCCCGAGACGGAGCCGGACACATCGCAGAGCAGGACGAGTTCGGGGCGGACCGGGCGGCGCCTGCGCAGTACCGGCCGCATCGGGACGCCGCCCGTGGAGAGCGAGGAACGCAGGGTCCGGCGCAGGTCGACGGTGCCGCGCGCGGCCCGGCGGCGGCGTGCGGCGAGCCTGGTGGCGAGCTTGCGCGCCAGCGGCTGAACGGCCCTGCGCAGCTCGGCGAGTTGGTCCCGGTTCGCGAACAGGAAGTCCACCCGGTCGGCGGTCGGCCGCACCCCGCGCCGCGCGATCTCGTCCCGCCCGCGCCGCTCCGCGACCCGGCGCCGCGCCTCCGCCCCGACCAGCCGCCCGAACTCCTCGATACGGCGCCGGATCTCGTCGTCCAGCAGCCGGTCCGCGAAGGCGCCGTCCCCCGCGCGGGCCCGCACATCGTCCCGTACACGGGCCAACAGGGTCTGCGGACGCAGCCGTTCGAGGGTCTGGTACGCCGACCACCCGTCCGACTGCGGTGAACTCCCGTATCCGCCGAGGCCGTCGACCGCCTGAGCCGCCAACTGGGCCAGCAGGGCTCCGTCCGCCGCCAGCGCCTCGGCGAGCCGGTCGCGCAGGGTCTCGCGGTCGGCGGGTCCGCCGCCCGGACCGCCCACCCCACGTGGGAAGTAGAGGTCGAAGACCGGGTCGAACACGGCACGTTGGGCCGCGCCGTGCAGCAGGGTCGCGGCCAGTCCCTCGCGCAGCAGCTCCCGGTCCGCGAGCCCCAGCGCCTCGGCCGCGCGGGCCGCGTCCACCGTCTCCCCGGTGCCGATCCGCACCCCGTGCGCGCGCAGCGCCCCGACCAGGCCGGTGATCCGCTCGGCGGGGTCCGTCACAGCGCGTCCAGGTCGAGCTTGGCCGCGGCCTTCTGGATGTCGTCCTGGTGCTTGAGGATCACCCCGAGGGTGTCCCGCACGACCGTCTCGTCCAGCGTGTCCGCGCCCAGGGCCAGCAGGGTGCGCGCCCAGTCGACGGTCTCGGCGACGGACGGCGCCTTGCGCAGGTCCATCGCGCGCAGCGCCCCGACCACCCGCACGACCGACTCCGTCAGCGCCTCGGGCAGCCCCGGTACCTTCAGCCGTACGATCCGCCGCTCCAGCTCCTCCTCCGGGAAGCCGATGTGCAGGAACAGGCAGCGGCGGCGCAGCGCCTCGGACAACTCCCGGCCCGCGTTGGAGGTGAGCACGACGAACGGGCGTCGGGTCGCGGTGACCGTGCCCAGCTCCGGCACGGTGACCTGGAAGTCGCTGAGCACCTCCAGGAGCAGGCCCTCCATCTCGACGTCGGCCTTGTCGGTCTCGTCGATCAGCAGCACCGTCGGCTCGTCGCCGCGGATCGCGGTCAGCAGCGGGCGCGGGAGCAGGAACTCCTCGCTGAAGATGTCGGTCCGGGTCTCGTCCCAGCTCTCGTCCCGGCCCGCGCTGATGCGCAGCAGCTGTTTGGCGTGGTTCCACTCGTACAGCGCCCGGGACTCGTCCACGCCCTCGTAGCACTGGAGCCGGACCAGGCGGGCGCCGGCCACCTGGGCGACGGCCTTGGCCAGCTCGGTCTTGCCGACCCCGGCGGGGCCCTCCACCAGCAGCGGCTTCCCGAGCCGGGCCGCGAGGAACACCGTGGTGGCGACCGCGGGCGAGGCGAGGTAGCCGGTCTCGGCGAGGCGGGCGGAGACATCGTCGACGGACGTGAACAACGGGGTCCTCCGGCGGGTCGGGGAGCAGCGTCCAGGATGCTGTCCGAGCGCTTCTGTCCAATCGCTCCTATCTAAGCGCTTGTTCAGTACTGCTGTCACGCGCGGGCCACGCGCCGGTCCTGCGGCCTCACCCCGTCCGCTCCCCCGTACGGCCCACCACCCCGCGCGGCCCCCGCGTCCCGCCCGGTCCAATGGACCCGTGACCGCGGCCCCCGACGACTGCCTCGCGCGCAACGACTGGATCTGCGGCGCCTATCTGAGCAGCCGCCGCGGGATACTGCTCGACGCGGTCGTCCAGCACCTCCAGCTGACCGCCCTCTCCGTCCTGATCGGGCTGCTCGTCGCGGTGCCGCTCGCGGTGCCGGCCCGCCGCTGGGGCTGGGCGGCGGGACCGGTGCTCGCCGTCACCACGATCCTCTACACCATCCCCTCCCTGGCGATGTTCTCCCTGCTCCTGCCCCTCTACGGACTCTCCGCCACCCTGGTCGTCGCCGGACTGGTGCTGTACTCGCTGACCCTGCTCGTCCGCAACATCCTCGCGGGCCTGCGCGCGGTCCCGGAGGAGACCCGGCAGGCCGCACGCGGCCTCGGCTACGGCCCGATCCGGCTGCTGCTCGCCGTGGAACTGCCCCTCGCCCTGCCCGCCGCGATGGCCGGGCTGCGCGTCGCGACCGTCTCCGCCGTCTCCCTGGTCACGGTCGGCGCGATCGTCGGCTACGGGGGCCTCGGGAACCTCGTCTACGCGGGCATGAACACGTACTTCAAGGCACAGGTGCTCACCGCGTCCGTGCTGTGCGTGCTGATCGCGGTCGCCGCGGATCTCCTGTTGCTGGGCGTGGAACGGCTGCTCACGCCGTGGACGAGGGTGACGCGCGCGTGAGCGGGGCCCGCGCGGGGGCGGACCGCCCATGAGCGTGCTCACCGCCACCTGGGACTGGCTCGCCGACCCCGCGCACTGGTACGGCGAGAGCGGCGTGTGGCACCGGCTGCTCCAGCACCTCGTCCTCACCGTCGTCTGCCTCGTCCTCAGCTGCCTGATCGCCCTGCCCGTCGCCCTGGTCCTCGGCCACCTCGGCCGGGGCGGCGCCCTTGCCGTGAACATCTCCAACGTCGGCCGCGCCGTACCCACCTTCGCCGTGCTGGTCCTGCTGCTCCTCACCCCTGTCGGCGACTGGGCCGAGGGCCCCACCGTCGTCGCCCTGGTGCTGTTCGCGGTGCCGCCGCTGCTCACCAACGCCTACGTCGGGGTGCGCGAGGTCGACCGGGGCGTCGTGCAGGCGGCCCGGGGCATGGGGATGACCGGCCGGCAGCTGATGTTTCACGTGGAACTGCCCCTTTCGCTCCCCTTGCTCCTGAACGGGGTGCGGATCGCCGCCGTGCAGCTCGTCGCCACCGCCACCATCGCGGCGCTCGTGGGCGGCGGCGGCCTCGGGCGGATCATCACGGCGGGCTTCAACCTCGCCAGCACGCCCCAGGTGGTCTCGGGCGCCCTGTTGGTCGCGGTGTTCGCGCTGGTCGTGGAGGGCGTCTTCGGGATCGCCGAACGGCTGGGACCGGCGTGGGCCAGGGGCGGCCGATGAGGACCGTTCCCTGCGTGCTCGCACTCCTCGCCCTCACCGCCTGTGCCACCGGCCCCTCCCTGGAGAACCGCGGTCAGGTCACCGCGCCGCCCGGGGACAGCCACCACCTCACCATCGGATCGGCCGGCTTCACCGAGAGCGATCTGCTCGCCCAGATGTACGCGCAGCTGCTGAACCGAGCCGGCTACAGAACCTCCGTCCTCACCGTCTCCAACCGTGAGCTGTACGAACCGGCCCTGGAATCCGGGCAGATCGACGTCGTGCCCGAGTTCGCGGCCACCTTCGCGGACTGGCTGAACGCCAAGACCCACGGCGCCGGGGCCGAACCGGTCGGCTCGCCCGACCTCGGGGCCACGATGAGGGCCCTGCGCGCGCTCGCCACCCCCCGCGGCCTCACCGTCCTCCCGCCGGGCCGGGCCGTCGACCAGAACGCCTTCGCGGTGACCGCCGCCTACGCCCGCCGCCACCGTCTGAGGACGCTCGGCGATCTCGGCGCGTCGGGCCTGCGGGTACGGCTCGCCGCGGGCGACGAATGCGTGCAACGGCCGTATTGCGCACCGGGACTGCGCCAGGTGTACGGCATCGACGTGACCGGCGTCGACCCCAAGGGCGTCGGCACCACCCCGGCGAAGCAGGCGGTGCGGGACGGCCGGGACCAGATGGTGCTGACGACCACCACGGACGCCACCCTCGACCAGTTCGGCCTGGTCCTGCTCGCCGACGACCGGCATCTCCAGAACGCCGACTACGTGGTCCCCGTCGTCAACCGCTCCCGCGCGGGCGGCGCCGGGGTGACCAGGGTCCTCGGCCGGATCAACGACGTCCTCACCACGCAGGACCTGGCCGATCTGAACGAACAGGTCGACAGCTGGCGCAGGCTCCCCGCCGATGTGGCCCGTGCCTACCTCAAGGACAGGGGCCTGCTGGCGTAGGCCCTCGTCCGCCGGCGCCGGATCTCACGCGTCCGACACGGAGTCGAAGGGCACCTGCCCGCGCGCCACGCCCCGCGCGTCCGCGTCCACCGAGCGGCGCAGCGCCTCGTGCAGCTTCGCCGGGGTCAGCACCCCGAGGAAGCGGGCCCCGTCCAGCACCGCGACCCACCCGGCGTCGTACTGGAGCATCACCCCGAACGCCTGCTTCAGCGGTGCCCCCACCGGCACCCACGCGGTCATCCGGTGGGCCAGCTCCCCGACCGTGCCGCCCGCCGCGAGGTCCTCGGCGCCGACCCAGCCGTGCAGATCACCGTGCGCGTCCAGGACGACCGCCCAGCGCGCGTCCTGCTCCCGCAGCCGCTCCCGGGCCCGTCCGGCGGGCTCGTCCGGCCGGGCCACGGGCGGCTGCCGGAGGTCGTCCGGCTCGATCGGGGTCACCGACAGCCGCTTCAGCCCCCGGTCCGCGCCCACGAAGGAGGCGACGTACGGTGTCGCGGGCGCCCCCAGCACCGCCGCCGGTGTGTCGAACTGTTCGATGCGCCCCTGCCCGTACACGGCGATGCGGTCGCCGAGCCGGACGGCCTCCTCGATGTCATGGGTGACCAGCAGCACCGTCTTGCGCACCGCCGCCTGCATCCGCAGGAACTCGTCCTGCAACTGCTCGCGCACCACGGGGTCGACCGCGCCGAACGGCTCGTCCATCAGCAGCACCGGCGGGTCCGCCGCCAGCGCCCGGGCCACCCCGACCCGCTGGCGCTGCCCGCCGGACAGCTGGTCCGGATAGCGCGGCCCGTACGTCTTCGGGTCGAGGCCGACCAGGTCCAGCAGTTCGGCGGCGCGGGCCCGCGCCCGCGCCCGCGTCCAGCCGAGCAGCGCGGGCACGGTCGCGGCGTTGTCCAGCACGGTGCGGTGCGGGAAGAGGCCCACCTGCTGGATGACGTACCCGATGCGGCGGCGCAGCCGCACCGGGTCGACGCCGGCGATGTCCTCGCCGCCGACGCGGATCCGCCCGGAGGTCGGTTCGATGAGCCGGTTGACCATCATCACGGTCGTGGTCTTGCCGCAGCCCGAGGGACCGACCAGCGTCACCAGCTCCCCCTCGGCCACCTCGAAGGAGAGGTCGTCCACGGCCGTCGTACCGTCCGGGTAGCGCTTGGTGACGTGCTCGAACCGGATCATGTCCTCCACGCTAGCGGCGCCGCCGGAACGACGCGCGGCGACGGCGGCCGTCGTACCGGCCCTCAGCCCAGCAGGATCACTTCCAGCGTGCGCGGTCCATGGACGCCCTCCACCCGGTCCAACTCGATGTCGCTGGTGGCCGACGGGCCGGAGATCCAGGTCAACGGGCGGGTGGGGTCGAGGCGTTCGAGGGCCTGCGGCACGGAGGCGACCACCTGGCCGGGGACCTCGACCACACAGATGTGGTGGTCGGGGACGAGCGTGATCCGGCGTCGGCCCTGGTCGGGCGAGCCGTCGAGGACGATGGTGCCGGTCTCGGCGATCGCCACGGCACAGCCCGTCACCACGCTGCCCACCCGGTCGATGCGGTCCGGGGTGAGCCCGGCCCGGTCGTGGATCCGCACCGGATCGGCGGCGGCCATCCAGAAGGGCGGCAGGCCGGGCGGCACCATCACCTCCTGGGAGCCGCGCTCGGCCAGCAACCGCATGATGAGGAGCGGCAACTCCTCCGCGTCGGCGCGGTGCACGATCGCGCGGTAGTCCGCGAGGTTCCGGGCCAGCAGATCGACCGTCTCCTCGGTCGTCCGCTCCCCGTGCTCGCGCAGATAGTCCCGGGGCACGGCCTCCTCGTACGGCCGCTCGTTCGCGGGTACGTCCGCGAGCGCGCGCCGCACCCGGCCCAGGATCCGCTCCCTGCTGTTCACTTGGCTTCCTTTCCACCGCGCGTGCGCTGCCACCAGTCGCGGAACGGCTCCGCGGGCAGCGCCGGCAGATCCCGGGTGCCGGACCACGCCCGCCCGGGGCCCGGCAGGGTCCGGGGGTGCAGCCGGCGGGAGCGGGAGGCGATCCGCTGGCCGGCGCGCAGGGCGCCCGGGTGGCCGAACGCCCAGGCCGCCGCCCGCATCGCGGCCCGCTCGGCCGCGTGTCCCTTGGCCGGGCGCAGCACCACCTTGTTGCCCTGCCGTACCGCGGGGCCGCCCTGGACGACCCGTTCGCGCAGGTGCACCAGTACCTCGGGGATGTCGATGGCGACCGGGCACACCTCGTAGCAGGCCCCGCACAGACTTGACGCGTACGGCAGCGAGGCGTCGATCTCGCTCGTGGTGCCCCGGAGCTGGGGGGTGAGGACGGCGCCGATGGGGCCGGGGTAGACGGAGCCGTAGGCGTGCCCGCCGGCCCGCTCGTAGACGGGGCAGACGTTGAGGCAGGCCGAGCAGCGGATGCAGCGCAGGGCCTGGCGGCCGACCTGGTCGGCGAGGGCATCGGTGCGGCCGTTGTCGAGCAGCACCAGGTGGAAGGTGCGGGGGCCGTCCTCTTCGGTGGTCCCCGTCCAGGTGCTGGTGTAGGGGTTCATCCGCTCGGCGGTGGCGGAGCGGGGGAGGGTCTGGAGGAAGACCTCCAGGTCGCGCCAGGTGGGCACGATCTTCTCGATGCCGACGACCGAGATCAGCGTCTGCGGCAGGGTCAGGCACATCCGTCCGTTGCCCTCGGACTCCACGACGACCAGGGTGCCGGTCTCGGCGACCATGAAATTGGCGCCGGAGATGCCGACCCTGGCCCGCAGGAACTTCTCCCGCAGGTGCAGCCGGGCCGCCTCGGCGAGGTCGGCGGGCGTGTCGGTGAGGTCCGCGGGGGCCGGGCGACCCCAGGCGGCCATCTCGGTGCGGAAGATGTCGCGGATCTCGCCGCGGTTGCGGTGGATGGCCGGGACGAGGATGTGCGAGGGGCGGTCCCTCCCCAACTGCACGATCAGCTCGGCGAGATCGGTCTCGTAGGCGCGGATGCCCTCGGCCTCCAGCGCCTCGTTGAGCCCGATCTCCTGTGTGGCCATCGACTTGACCTTGACGACCTCCGACTCGCCCGTCTCCTTGACGAGTCGGGTCACGATCCGGTTGGCCTCGTCGGCGTCGGCGGCCCAGTGGACCGTGCCGCCGGCCGCGGTCACCGACGCCTCCAACTGCTCCAGATAGCGGTCGAGATGGCGCAGCGTGTGGTCCTTGATCCGGCGGCCCGCCTCGCGCAGCTGCGCCCAGTCGGCCAACTCGGCGACCGCGCCGGCCCGTTTGGCGCGGATGGTGTGGGTGGCGTGCCGCAGGTTCCCGCGCAGGGTCGGGTCGTCCACGGCGCTCCGCGCGGCCTCGGGAAAGGCCGGCATACCGACGAAGGTGCCGCTCATACCGCCGGGTCCTCCTCCGTGCTCGCCAGGATCTCCGCGATGTGGACGGACCGCATGCCCACTCTGAGGCGGCTCATGGTGCCGCCGATGTGCATCAGACAGGAGTTGTCCGCGGCGCACAGCACCTCGGCGCCCGTCGACTCGGCGTTGCGCACCTTGTCCGTGCCCATCGCCGCCGACACCGCGGGGTTCTTCACGGCGAAGGTCCCGCCGAACCCGCAGCACTCGTCCGCGCCCGGCAACTCCACCAGGTCCAGCCCCGCCACGGCCTCCAGCAGCCGGCGCGGCCGGTCCCCGAGGCGCAGGCCGCGCAGGCCGTGGCAGGTCGGGTGATAGGTGACCGTGTGCGGGTACCGGGCGCCGACGTCGGTCACGCCCAGCACGTCCACCAGGAACTCCGTCAGCTCGTAGGTCTTCGGCACGACCGGCGCGACGGCCCGCGCCAGCGAGTCGCCCCGCCCCTCGGCCCTGGCCCGTTCCCCCATCCGGGGATACGACTCCCGCACCATCGCCCCGCAGGACCCGGAGGGCGTCACGACCGCGTCGTACTCCCCGAACACCTCGGCGAACCTCCGCGCCAGCGGCTCCGCCTCGTGGCGGTACCCGGTGTTGTAGTGCGCCTGCCCGCAACACGTCTGCCCCATCGGGAAGTCGACGTCGACCCCCAGCCTCCCGAGCAGCCTCACCACGGCCTTCCCGGTCTCCGGGTAGAGCGTGTCGTTGACACACGTCAGGAACAGGGCGACACGCATCGCGGCTCCTCGGGGTCGATCACGGGGCGCGACGCAGCCTAACCGCCGGATCGGGAGCGGCGCGGACCGAGGCTCGGGGCGCGGCGGTGGAGCTCGGGCGGCCGGATCGCCGCCGGGCGATCGCCGTCGGTCATCCGCACGGCGCCCGCCAAGGCTCCGGAGGAGACCGTCCCCCCCGCCGGCCGGCTTGTGCGGAACCCGCCCAGCGGGCAACCGCCAAGCCCGTCCACCTGCCGTCCCCGCCCATGTGCTGAACTTGACCCGTCCGCCTCACCCCTCCCGGGAGACCCGTTGAGCATCAGCTACCGCCAGCCCGGCGTCGTCCTGACCGACCGCCGGTTCACCGTGCCCCTCGACCACGCCGATCCTGGTGGCGAGCGCATCGAGCTGTACGCGCGGGAGGTGGTCGCGGGGGACAAGGCGGGGAAGGACCTGCCCTGGCTGCTGTACCTCCAGGGCGGCCCGGGCTTCGGGGCGAATCGTTTCGTCGGGCGGCAGGCGTGGCTCGACCGGGCGCTGGACGACTACCGGGTGCTGCTGCTCGACCAGCGCGGCACCGGCAGCTCCACGCCCGCCACCCGGCAGACGCTGCCGCTGCGCGGCGGCCCGGCCGAGCAGGCCGACTACCTCGCCCGCTTCCGCGCCGACTCCATCGTGCGCGACTGCGAGGCCGTCCGCGCCGAGGTCACCGGCGGCGCCCCCTGGACCGTGCTCGGGCAGAGCTTCGGCGGGTTCTGCACGGTGTCGTACCTCTCGCTCGCCCCCGAGGGCCTGGACACCGCGCTCATCACCGGCGGGCTGCCCTCCCTCGACGCGCACGCCGAGGACGTCTACCGCGCCGCCTACCCCCGCATCGAACGCAAGGTCACCGCGCACTACGCCCGGTATCCGCAGGACGTCGACCGGGCCCGCCGGATCGCCGACCACCTGCTCACCCATGACGTGGTCCTGCCGAACGGCTACCGCCTCACCGTCGAGGCCTTCCAGTCCCTCGGCCTGATGCTCGGCACCGGCGACGGCAGCCACCGCCTGCACCACCTGCTGGAGGACGCCTTCGTGCGCACCCCGGCCGGCCTCGACCTGGCGGACTCCTTCCAGGAGCAGGTCCAGAACCTGCTGTCGTACGCGGGACACCCCCTCTACGCCCTCGTCCACGAGTCGATCTACGGCCAGGACTCCCGCCCCACCGCCTGGGCCGCCGAGCGTGTCCGCGCCGAGTTCCCGCAGTTCGACGCCGCGAAGGCGCTCGCGGGCGACGCCCCGGTGCTGTTCACCGGCGAGACGGTCCACCCCTGGATGTTCGAGAACGACCCGGCGCTGCGCCCGCTGCGCGAGACGGCCGAGCTGCTCGCCGCCCGCGGCGACTGGCCCCCGCTGTACGACCGCGACCGCCTCGCCGGCAACGAGGTACCGGTCGCCGCGGCCGTCTACCACGACGACATGTACGTCGACACCGCCCACTCCCTGCGGACCGCCGGCGCCATCCGCGGGCTGCGCACCTGGGTCACCGACGAGTACGAGCACGACGGGCTGCGCACCGGCGCGCCCCGGGTGCTGGACCGGCTCCTCGCGGTGGTCCGGGACGAGGTGTGACACAGGGGGTCCGGGCACCCGCGCCGGGCGCCCGGACCCCTGGCCGTCATGCGGCGAGCGCGTGTCCCGGGTGCAGTACGACCTTGGTGTAGCCCTCGATCCGCTTGTCGAACTTCTCGTACGCCTGCGGCGCGTCCTCCAGCGGCAGTTCATGGGAGACCACGAAGCTGGGCTTGGCCCGCCCGGCGATGATCAGATCGCGCAGCTGGCGGTTGTAGCGCTTGACGTTGCACTGGCCGGTGCCGACCTTCTGGCCCTTCTCGAACATCTTGCCGATCGAGACCAGCAGCTGGCCGTGCTTGGCGTGCTCGTCGGGTCCGCCCGGGTCGGACGGCACGTACAGACCCGGCACGCCGAGCCTGCCGGTCGGCCGTACCGTCTGCACCAGCGCGTTGAGGACGATGGCCGGTTCCTCGTGGTGGGTGTCGTCGTGCGCCTGGGCCTGGTAGCCGACGGCGTCCACGCCCTTGTCCGTGCCCTCGCCGTTGGTCTGTTCCTTGATCTGCTCGGCCGGGTCGCCCTTGGTGAAGTCGATGGGGATGCACCCGATCTCCTTGGCCTTGGCCAGCCGTTCGGGCACCCGGTCCACCACGAACACCCTGGACGCGCCGCGCAGCAGCGCCGAGTAGGCGGCCATCAGACCCACCGGGCCGGCGCCGTAGACGGCCACGCTCTCACCGGGGGAGACCTGGGCCAGCTCGCAGCCGTGGTAGCCGGTCGGGAAGATGTCGGCGAGCAGCACGAAGTCGGTCTCGAACTGTTCGCCCGGCGGCAGTTTCAGACAGTTGAAGTCGGCGAAGGGCACCCGCAGATGCTCGGCCTGACCGCCCTTGTACGGGCCCATGGCCACGTATCCGTAGGCGCCGCCGGCGAAGCCGGGGTTCACCGTCAGACAGAAGCCGGTCTCGCCCGCGAGACAGTTCTTGCAGAATCCGCAGGCCACGTTGAACGGCATCACGACGCGGTCGCCCACGGACAGGGAGGACACGCCGCTGCCGACCTCCTCGATCACACCGAGGTTCTCGTGTCCGAAGACGATGCCCGGCTCGGCCGCCGTGCGGCCCTCGTACATATGCAGGTCGGAGCCGCAGATCGCGCTGGACGTGACGCGTACGAGCACGTCGTTGGGGTGCTGGAGCTGCGGATCATCGACGTCCCGCACCGTCACGCTGAACGGCTTTTCGTAGACGACGGCTTTCACCTTGGGTCACCTCCGCGTGGAACGCTGGATGACGGCGGCGAGCCGGGGCCGGGGGAGCATCGCCCCGGGCCCTCGTCACGTGCCGGAACCCCGCGCGCGCGTCACCGCCGGTACTTCCAGGTAACGCCCGTACGCCGGGGGTCGCAACCCCGGCTCCGGGGGCCGGGATTCCGGCTGGTCGACCCCAGTAGGCTGTGCTCATGCCAGATCAGACAGCCGGACTTCCGGAGCTGCGCGGGGACTGCGGAAACTGCTTCGGGCTGTGTTGCGTCGCCCTGCCCTTCGCCGCGTCCGCCGACTTCGCGCTCGACAAGCCCGCGGGGCGGCCGTGCCCCAACCTCGCCGCCGACCACCGCTGCGGCGTCCATGCCCGGCTGCGGGACGAGGGCTTCACCGGCTGCACGGTCTACGACTGCTTCGGCGCGGGCCAGAAGGTCTCGCGGCACACCTTCGGCGGGCAGGACTGGCGGACGGCGCCCAAGGAGCGGGCCCGCCGGATGTTCGACGTCTTTCCCGTCGTACGACAGCTGCACGAGCTTCTCTGGTACCTGACCGAGGCACTGTCCCTCCCCGCGGCCCGGCCCGTCCACGCCGATCTGCGCCGGGCGCTCGGGGACACCGAACGCCTCACCCTGCTGTCCGCCGAGGAACTGGCCGTCCTGGACGTCGGCGCGCACCGCCGGGAGGTCAACGTCCTCCTCCTGCGCACCAGCGAACTGGTCCGCGCCGGCTCGGCCGGCCGCAGGAGCGGGAAGAACGGAAGGGGCAAGGACCGCCGGGGCGCCGACCTGATGGGCGCCCGGCTCCGGGGCGCCGACCTCCGCGGAGCCACCCTCCGCGGCGCGTACCTCATCGCCGCCGACCTCACCGGCGCGGACCTCCGCGCCGCCGACCTGATCGGCGCGGACCTCCGCGACGCCGATCTCTCCGACGCCGACCTGACCGGCGCGTTCTTCCTCACCCAGCCGCAGGTCAACGCGGCACGGGGAAACGCGGGCACGAAGCTGCCGGGGGCGTTGAGCCGGCCGACGCACTGGGGGTGAACGGCGGGGACGTACCGCCGGCGGGGCGATGACCGGGAACGGCCGCGTCCGGCGGCGCCGGCGCTCCGGAGCCGGGACGGTCAGCCCCCCTCGCCCGCGTGCGCCGGGCAGCCGCCCCCGGCAGTCCCGCCGTCCTCTTGCTCCGGCGCCGGGTCCTCCGCCGCCGGCCGCCCCGGTGCCGTGCGGCGTGAGAGCCCCAGGCGGAAGTCCTCCGGTATCAGGGTCAGCCGCTCGGTCACCGTCAGCCGGTACGCGGGGTCCGCGTGGAGGTCGTAGCGGCGGAGGAGGAGGGCGAGGACCAGGGTGGCCTCGTGGAGCGCGAACTGGCGGCCGATGCAGGCGCGGAGGCCGGTGCCGAAGGGCTTGAAGGTGTGCGGGGGGCGGGTGCGGACCGCCTGGGGGGTGAAGCGGTCCGGGTCGAAGGCCTCCGCGTCGTCGCCCCAGACCGCGGGGTCACGGTGCAGCATGGGGGTGAGGACCAGCGCCCACGCGCCCCGGAGCAGCGGGTGGTCCCCGGCGAGCACCGTGTCCTTACGGGCCTCGCGGGCGAACGCGGGGGCGGTCGGCCACAGCCGCAGGGACTCGTCGAGGACCCGGCGGACGTACCGGAGCTTGGCCACCTGCTCGTAGCCGGGGCGCCCGGTGCCGCCCCAGACGCGGTCCACCTCGGCGCGCGCCTTCGCGGCGATGTCCGGGTGCCGGGCGAGGTAGTAGAGGGCGAAGGACAGCGCGCCGGACGTCGTCTCGTGCCCGGCGACCAGGAAGGTGATGACCTGTCGGCGGACGTTCTGCGCGGACAGCTTCTCGCCGGTCGACGGGTGCTCCGTGGCCAGCATCCGGTCCAGCAGGTCCCCCTCGCCGCCGTCCGACCCGCGCCGCTCCTCGACCAGGCGGTCGACCGTACGGTTCAGGAGCGCCATGTCGGCCGCGTTGCGCCGCGCGGCGCCGCGCAGCAGCAGCGGGGCCAGCGGTCCGGGCACGGCGTTGAGCCGCTGTGCGTAGGTCAGGGTGCCGATCATCGCCGTGACGAAGGGGTGCGGCCGGTCCCGCTCGAAGGACCCGAAGTCGTGCCCGAACCCCGTGCGCGCGATCGTCTCCAGGGTCAGCTTGGTCATGTCCCCGGGCACGTCGACCGTGCGTCCCGCGGCCAGTTCCCGGTCCCAGTGGTCGGTCAGCCGTTCGGCGACCGCCAGCATCATCCCGTGGTAGCCCTCCATCGCGTCCCGGCTGAACCCGGGCACCAGCACATCGTGCGCCAGCTGCCAGTTGGGCTCGTGGTTGTACGCGGTGAACAGCCCGTCCCCGGCGATCGGGCGCAGGTTGGCCACCCCCAGTCCGACATGCTTGGCGAACCGGGACTCGTCGGCGAGGTCGGCGGCCGGATCCGCCCCCCACACCATGACGATCTCCTTGTTGAAGATCCGCCGCCTGAAGATCGGGCCCAACGCGCGCGCGAAGCGCATCGAGTCCTGGATGGGCCTGTGCCGGTCGACGCCCACCACATCGCCGAGCAGCGGCAGCCGGCGCGGCGGATGCGGGATGCGGTCCAGCTCGGGCCACCCCAGCTCGGCACTGCGGAACCCCTTCGGCAGCCGCGGACCCCCGGTCGCGTCCGTGCTCCGCGGCCTCTGCGTCGTCTCCGCCATGACGCCGATCTCCCTTGACCCGGCGGGCCGTTGAGCCCGCGGCGCGCGCCTGTTATACGTGGATTCAATAACGGCCCTCAGTGTGATCCGCTTGTTGAACCGGCGTCAAGTAAAGTGACGCCATGCCCGCGAACCAGGGGGAACGCGCCCGGCGCCGACTCAGCACCGGCGAACGCCGTGAGCAACTGCTGTCGGTCGGCGCGCGACTGTTCTCGGAGAGTCCGTACGACGACGTGTGGATCGAGCGGGTCGCCGATCTCGCCGGGGTGTCCCGGGGCCTGCTGTACCACTACTTCCCGAACAAGCGGGACTTCTTCGCGGCCGTCGTGGAGCGCGAGAGCGAGCGGATGCTGCGCATGACCGCGGCCGAGCCGGGCGTCCCGGTGCGCGAGCAGCTGACCGCGGGGCTCGACACCTACCTCGGCTACGTCCAGACCCACGCGCACGGCTTCCGTGCCTTCCACCGCGCCGACGCCGCCGGCGACCAGACCGTACGACGGGTCTATCGGCGGGCGCTGGCCGCACAGGAGAAGCAGATCCTGGCCGCGCTCGCGGCCGACCCCGAGTTCGGGCCCGTCTTCGCGCGCGCCCCGCATCTGCGCCTCGCGGTGCGCGGCTGGCTCGCCTTCACCACCGCGGTCTGCCTGGAGTGGCTGCGCGACGGTGAGTTGAGCCGGGAACAGGTGCGTGACCTGTGCGCGCGAGCGCTGCTGGGCGCCATCGCCTGAGGCCCCGCACCGCTTGTATCGTCCCCTCGGCCGAGGGGCCTGGTCGACGCGCGCCCCGATCTCCGATAGGTTAGGCAAGCCTTACCTAAGGAGGTTCCGGGATGGGTGAAGAGACGCAGGCATGGACGGCCGCCCCCGGCGCGGCGGAACGGGCGCGCTCGGTGCTCGCCGCCGCGTGGTCGTGCGCGGTGACCGCGGGCGGCGCCCGCGAGGAGTACGTCGGCGCGCACACCGTCGCCGACGACGGCGCGGTCCTGCTGACAGTGCCCGAGGACAGCGCCCTGCACACGGCGGCCCTCGGCGCCCCGCGCCAGGACCCCCGCGCGGTACTGGAGTTCGCCGACGTGGCCCCGGTGCCGGTGCGCGACCGGATCCGCGCCCGCCTGTGGCTGGCCGGCCGGCTCACCCCGGCCGACGGCGCCCTGCGCCTCCACCCCACCCGGGTGGTGCTGCGGCGCGCGGGCGTGGGCGTACTCGTCGAGCCGGACGAGTACGCCCACGCCCGCCCCGACCCGCTGGCCGCCGCCGAGGCCCGGCTGCTCACCCATCTCGCCGACGCCCACCCGGACGCCGTGGAGCGGCTCACCCGCCTGGTGCGCCCCGAGAGCCTGCACGCCGCGACCCGTGTACTGCCCCTCGCCGTCGACCGGCACGGACTGACCCTGCGCATCGAACGCACCCGCGCCCACGGCGACGTACGCCTGCCCTTCCACCGCCCCGCCGACGACCTCGCCCAGCTCACCGGACGGGTGCACGCCCTGCTGGCGCAGGCGGGCGCCGCCGGGCGCCCGCGGGCGCTACAGCGGCAGCGCGCAGACGGCGACGGGTGACGCGAACGGCTCGCCCGCGGACCGCAGTTCACCGCGCTCGGCGTCGACGTGGAAGACGGTGACCGTGCCGGAGCGCTGGTTCGCCGCGAACAGCAGCCGGCCGTCCGGCGAGAACGCGATCTGCCGCGGGAAGTCCCCGCGCACCGGCACCGTGCCGAGCAGCCGCAGCCGGGCCCCGTCGGCCTCGATCGCGTACCGGGCCAGGCTGTTGTGGCCGCGGTTGGCGAGGAAGGCGTACCGGCCGTTCGCCGTGACCAGCACCTGTGCCGGGTAGTTGGTGACGTTCCCGGTGGCGCCCGTCGACTGCGGCTCGCCGATCGTCAGCAGGCCGGTGGCGGGGTCGTACGCGCAGACGACGACCGTGTCGTCCACCTCGTTGGCCAGGTAGGCGTGCCGCCCGCCGGGATGGAAGGTCAGATGGCGCGGCCCCGCGCCCGGCCGGGTGTGTGCCTGGCCCACCTCGGTGAGCGTGCCCCGCGCGGCGTCCAGGCGGTAGGTGTGGACGGTGTCCGTGCCGAGGTCCACCGCGAGCAGATGACGTCCGTCCGGGGCGGCCCGGAACTGGTGCGCGTGCGGCCCCTCCTGGCCGGGCCCCGGCCCCGGGGAGGTGTGTGCGACCAGGTCCGTGCGCTCGCCCAGGGCGCCCGAGGCCCCGATCGGATGCACGGCGACACTGCCCGATCCGTAGTTCGCGCTGAGCAGCCAGCGCCCGGACGGATGCACCGACAGATGGCAGGGCCCCGCGCCGCCGGTGCCCCGCGTGCCGAGGACACGCCGGTCGTCCAGTCGTACGGCCGTCACCCCGCCGTCCTGGCGCTCGTCCACGGCGTACAGCGTCCGGCCGTCCGGGTGGACGGCGAGGTACGACGGGTCGGGTACCCCGGTGAGCGTCCCGGACCCGGTGATCAGGCCCGACTCGGGGTCGTACGACGCGAGCCCGATGCCGGCACCGCCGCCCGGCGCGGAGGTGTACGTGCCTAGGTACAGCGGGCGGGGGCCGAAGGAGGCGTCGCCCGGTGCCCTGTGCGGGGGGCCTTCCGGCGCGGGGTCCGGGGGAGGGGCGGCCGGCGACGGCACCGCCACCACGGCCGCCGCGCCCGCGCCCATCCCGATGAACCGGCGTCTGCTCCAGCGGCCGCCCGCCCCTGCCCGCGTGCCCATTCGCCCACCTCGGCTCGCCCGGTCGTCCATGAACAGCCACCCTCGCCGAGCGGGGCCCGCGGGGCAAGCTCCGCCCTCACGACGTGCGGCCACCGAACCCCGTACGCCGCCACAGCTCCTCCTGCACCCCGAGCCGCTCGCGCAGCCGGGTCATCCGGGGCAGCTTGGCCCGCTGCTCGGCGGAGACCCGGTCCAGCTCCTCCAGCAGCCGGCGGGTGCGGTGCTCGGTGTCCAGCTCGTCGATGATCCGCGTCGTCTCGGTCAGCACGGCGCCCAGCAGCTGCCAGTGCGCCCAGTCCTTGCGGATCTCCTCCCGCATCTGCTCGGCCAGCCGGTCGCGGGTACCGGCCGCGGTGTGCAGCTCGGCCGTCAGCCGGGCCTCGGCGGACTCGGCGTTCTCACTCAGATGGGTGGTCACCAGGACCGCGAAGCTGACCACCGCGTCGCCGATCTCCGACAGCAACTCCTCCACGGTCGCGCCGATCCCGGGCGGGAAGAGGTAGTCGGAGTCGCGGGCCTTCGCGAGGTCGGTGAAGGAACGGGCCAGCACCCGCAGCACCACCGTGCAGATCTCCAGCGTGTCCAGACCGGTGCGCATCACCACCCGGTGCAGCAGGCCCTCCTTGACCCGCGGATTGAGCCGCAGACTGTCCTCGGCCTGCCGCAGCGAGCCGTCGACCTCGGCGATGTACTGGTCGAGCCGGCGCGCCTCGTGCAGCCGCTCGGCCGCCCGCTCCCAGGGGATGCGGTCCGCGGCCTCCTCGCCCATCCGCAGCATCAACTGCCGCACCCGGCGCGCGAGGTCCTCGATCGACCGGCCCGCCTCGTCCACCCACACCGGTGGCGGCAGCAGGAGGTTGCAGGCGGTGCCGACGACCGCGCCGATCAGCGTCTCCACGATCCGCGCCCACGCGGTGAAGCCCACCGTGGTCACCCCGAGCACCAGCATCGCGCTGATCGCCACCTCGGCGACGTACTCGTCCACCCGCACCAGATGGCCGACCGCCAGCGAGGCCACGATCAGCAGCGCGAGGCTCCACCAGGTAAGACCCACCAGCACACTGAAGGCGATGGCGACCAGTACGCCGGCCACCACCGAGTTCACCCGGCGGATGCCGTTGGTGAGGGTGGCGTAGAACGTCACCTGGACCACCAGCAGCGCGGTCAGGGGCGCGGTCAGCGGGGCCGGCTCGGGACTGAGCCGGAGCGCGATGACGTAGGCGATCGTCGCCGCCGTGGCCGACCGCAGCGTCTGGACGACCACCGGCTCCCGGCGGCGCTTGGCCAGGCGCAGCAGTCCCGAGGTCTCCTTGCGTACGTCGTGCATCCCTTGGCCTGTTCCCCTTCCCCGGGTGCGTCGAACGTGGCTGTTCGAGGGGCGGGGAGGAAGGGGGCGTCGGGTCGAGGTGCCGGTGCCGGGGGAGGCGCCGTACCCGGAGCCGGGCTCCCGGCTGGTGCCGCGCGGGCGTCTCAGACGTACAGCTTGTCGAGGAACGCGGACAGATTGCCGGTCGTCCGCGCGATCTGCTCCTCCAGGGTCAGGCTCTCCTCGATCCGCGTCGCGGAGTCGGGGACCTTCTTCCCGCGCGTGTACAGCGAGCACGACAGGTCCGTGCACATGTACAGGCCGACCGAGTTGCCCTCGCGGCCCGCCGTGCCCGCCTTGCGCGCGGTCATCAGGGACACCCCGCCGCCGCGGTGCGTGGTCAGGCACACGGAGCACATGCTGCGGTGCAGGAAGCCGCGCTGGGAGGAGGGGTAGCGCAGGGCGACGCCCACGAGCCGGTCTCCCCGCTCGGTGACCAGATAGCTGCGGTCGGGCGCGCCCGGGTCCCGCCAGCCGAGGAAGTCCAGGTCGGCCCATGGCCGTTCCCCGAGGTCCCGCGGCACGGCCAGCCGCTTGGCCTCACCCTTCGAGCAGTTCACGAAAGAGCTGCGGATGTCCTGCTCGGTGAGCGGTCTCATGGAAAATCCTTCGTCGTACGTGCGCCGGACCCGGGAGGATGGGGTCCCTGATCAGCCTAGGTACCCCCGGGGAGGGCGGGCCAATGGATTTCCCCGCCGGGCTCCCGGCACGCGCCCTGCGCGCGCTGGGGCACGTGGCCGCCCACGCGTCCGGCCCCCCGCTCGCCCCCGGCCCGCGCATCACCCTCAACTTCCATCCGGACCGCCTCTCGGACGGGCTGCCGATCCTCACGTCCCTCGCCAGGGACGGCGTCTACCACTCCCAGTTCGTCACCGGCACCAGTAACGGCGGGCTCACCGCGCACCAGGGCGGCGACCGGTGGCGCTGGGAGAGCCGGATCTTCGGCGGCGCGTACGACGACGCCGAGCCCGCGGAGCGGCCGGTGTACGGCGCGCTGAACTTCCGCCGCCAAGTGGTGGGCGCCGCACCGCGGTTCGGCTCCTCGCACCTACGGCTCACCGCCGCGGCCGCGGCCCGCGCCACCTTCTGCTACCCGGACAGTGCCGCCGAACCCACGGAATTCGGCGTGGCCGGCGCGATGCCGCTGATCGCCCTCGCCGAGGCGGACGCACGGGACGCGCTCGACGACTACATCGAGTGCCACGTGCACGGCGGAGTCCTCCTCGCCCGCGATGCCGAGGCCCTGGTCCTGGACGCGAGCTACCGCGGCACCCCCGTCGAGACGGCGGCCCGGCGCCTTCCCTTCCCCCTGGAATGGCACCCCGGCTACGTCCTCACCGTCGACCGCCTGCGCCACCACGCCGACTACCGCGGCCCGGAATACGCCGCCCTCGGCACCCGCATCGCCTCCTCGGGCATCCTTACCCCCCACCACCTCGGCCACGCCGCCCGCACCGGCCGCCACGACCTCCAGCACCTGAAAATGGTCTGGCACACCCTGGCCCGCTTCGGGGCTCCGGCGGGGGCGGGCACGGCCGAGGCGCGTGCCGGTTCGGCGCCGGTTCGGCGCCCTCGACCGGCCGCTCCTGCCCGGACATCCGGCCCCGCACGGACGCACGGGCCCCTTACTTAGCTCACAGCATGAACTAAGGGTTGGTGGAAAGTCGCGTTCCGGTCGCCCGAAGGAGTATGTTGCAGGTCGGGCATGGTTCGTGAAAGGAGCCGAATGGCGGGGCGGAACGGGCGCACGGTGCGTGACCTTCGGCGGGGCAACCGCACCGCCGTGCTGCAGCGGCTGTACTTCGACGGCCCGCTGAGCCGCTTCGAGCTGGGCCCGGCCACCGGTCTCAGCTCCGGCTCGGTCAGCAATGTGGTCGCCGATCTGGTCGCCGACGGTCTGGTCGAGGAGGCCGGCAGCGTCGACTCCGACGGCGGCCGGCCCCGCACCCTGCTGCGTGTCTCCCCGGACAGCGGACAGATGATCGGCGTCGACGTCGGCGAGACCCGCGTCCGCATCGAGTTGTTCGACCTCGCCCTGACCGAACTGGTCCGCACCGAACGCCTGTTGACCTCGCAGCGCTATGACGCCGGCGTCATCGCCGGGCACATCCGCGACGGCGTCGCCGAGGTCCTGGCCGCCGAAGCCGCCGTACCCGAACGGCTGTTGGGCATCGGGGTCGGCGTGCCCGGCATCGTCGAGCACACCGCCGACCGGGGTGCCGTCGTCCACGGGCAGACCATCGGCTGGGACGCGGTGCCGCTGGAGCAGCTGCTCCGGGCCGCCTCCGAACTGCCGCAGACCGTGCGGTACTTCATCGACAACGGGGCCAAGACGCTGGGCCAGGCCGAGATGTGGTTCGGCGCGGGGAGGGGTGCCCGCAATGCCCTCGTCGTGCTGTTCGGCTCCGGCGTCGGCGCCTGCCTGGTCACTCCCGAGGTCGAGCGCGGGCGGGCCGTCGAGTGGGGCCATCTGACGGTACGGGTGCGCGGGCGCCGCTGCCGCTGCGGTGCCCCGGGCTGCCTGGAGGCGTACGCGGGGGCCGAGTCGCTGCTCGCCCGCTGGCGCGAGGAGGGCGGCCGTCCGCCCGCCGACGCCGACGAGGAGACCGCGCTCACCGCCATGCTCGCCGCCGCCTACCCGGCGCAGGACGGCACGGCGGACCCGGTGGCGCTGGCCGTCCTGGAGGAGACCGCCGAGTACCTGGGGGCGGGCCTGTCCGACCTGATCAACCTCTTCCAGCCCGAGCGGATCATCGTCGGCGGCTGGGCCGGGCTCCAGCTCGGCACCCGGTTCCTGCCCGCCGTGCGCCGGCACGCGGCGACGTACTCGCTGCGCCACCCCGCCGACAGGGTCACCATCGAACTCGGCCGCCTCGGACCGGACGCCGTGACCGTCGGCGCCGCGATCCTCCCGCTGGCCGACTTCTTCGCCGGCGGCGGCCGCCCCGCCCCGGCCCCCGAAAGCCCGCTTCCCGCCTGGCAGACGGCGTTGCGGGAGCGGACTCCGGGCGCGTAGCTCCCTCAGCCCCGGAGGGTGCGGCCGAGGAGCGGCAGCAGTCGGTCCCAGTGCCGCCGCATCGCGGCGGGGTCGAAGGCGTCGGTGTCCGACATGGTGAAGCCGTGGATCGCGCCGGGGTAGACCTCGGTGGTGTAGGCCACGCCCGCGGCGTCCAGGGCCTTGTCCAGCTCGTCGTGGGCCGCGGGCTTCATGTCCTGCTCGGCCAGGCCGATGTGGACCTCGGCGGTGAGCCGGGAGAGCGACAGGTGCGGGCTGTCGGGCGCGTCCGTGACCAGGAAGCCGGGGTGGAACCCGGCGAGGGCGGCCACCCGGTCGGGGTGGGCCGTCGCGGTGCGCATCGCGAGGACGGCGCCGATGCAGTAGCCGATCGCGCCGACCGGCCCGTCGGCGACCTCGGGCTGGGCGGCGAGGAAGCCGAGATACGCCTCGGCGTCGCGCAGGACGCGTTCGGTGGTGTGCGCCTCGACCAGGGGCAGCAGCTCGGCGATGAGCGCGGGCCGGACCGCCTCTCCGACGTGCGCGGGAAGCTCGACCACCGGCGCCGGGCCGTGCCGGTAGAGGAAGTTGGGCACGAGCGCGTAGTAGCCGTGCCCGGCCAGTTCGCGCGCCCTGTCCTCCAGTTCGGGGCGCAGGCCGAAGGCGTCGGGGTAGACCAGCACCGCGGGGTGGCGCCGGTCGTCGTCGGGAAAGGCGGCGAATGCGTCGGCAACGCCGTCCGGGGTGGGGATGCGCAGAGTCTTGGTGGGCATGATCGATCATCCTTGCCCGCGATGCCGGGCGCGCGCAAGGGACGTCAACCGTGCGGGGGACCAAGGTCGTTCAGGCAGGTGACTCGTCCGGGCCGGGGTGCTCCGGGTGGACGGTGCCCGTGCGCGGGGCGCCGCGGGGGCCGGAGCCGGCCTCGTCCGTGTCCGGCACACCGTCCCCGACGTCCCCGTCGTTCCCGTCGTTCCCGTCGTTCCCGTCGTTCCCGTCGTCCTCCCCGGCGCGTCCGCCCGGACGGCCCGCGGGAAGGTCCCACGGGTCGTCGGACCGCGCCTCCTGGTCGGGCATGTCCCTCGGCACCGGTCGCGGGTCCGGGGCCCGCCCGGGTTCCTGTTCGCGCTGTGCGGCCATACTGTCCTCGCCTTCCTCCCCTTGCCGTACGGTCGGGACGGGTTCTCCCCCTCAGCCCACCTTGCGGCCCCGCATCGGCGCGGTCTCCAGCCCGCTGCCCCGCTGCAGCCCCTCCAGGAACTCCTCCAGCACCTCCGTCGCCGTCCACCGGGGCCGCCAGCCCAGTTCCTCGTGGGCCCGCGCGCAGTCCATCAGCGGCAGCCGCAGCACGGCGTCGAACAGGTGCGGGGAGGCCGGCAGCAGATGCAGGTTCCAGGCCGCGGCGATCGCCGAGCGGGCGGCCGTACGCGGGAGCCGCACCGGACGCGCGCCGAGCAGGTCGCCGAGGACGGCCGCGTCCAGCGGCGGGTCGGCGGCGAGGTTGAAGGCGCCGCGGGCCGACTCCGAGCGCACCGCGAGCCGATAGGCCTCGGCGGCGTCGTCGGTGTGCAGCGCCTGCACGCGCAGGCCCGGGATGTCCGGCAGGAACGGCAGCAGCTCGGGCCGGGCCAGCGGGCCGGGCAGGAAGCGACCGCCGAAGATCCGGCGCTGCTCGCTCGCCGACTGCCGCTTGAAGAGGAACGCCGGCCGCATCCGGACCACCCGCACCTCGGGGTGGTCGCGTTCGAACACGTCCAGGGTGCGCTCCAGATACGCTTTTTCCCGGCAGTACGCGGCGTCCGGCCAGCCGTGCGTCGGCCAGGACTCGTCCACCGCGTGGTCCTCGGGACCCGGCGAGTACGCGCCCACGGAGGAGGCGTGCACCAGCACCGGCACTCCGGCCGCGGCGACCGCGTCGAACACCCGGATGCCGCCGAGCACATTGGTCCGCCAGGTGGCCGCCGGATCGTGCGTCGGCTGGAACGCCCACGCCAGATGGACCACGGCGTCGGCGCCCGCGAACCGCTCCGCGAGGTCCGCCCGGTCCGACGCCAGGTCGACGGCGGACCACTCGATCCCCGTCGGCGACCACTCGGGCAGGCGCCGCGCGAGGCCCCGTACCGACGCGATCCCGGGGTCCTGGGCGAGCAGGCGCACCACGCTCGTCCCCACATTTCCGGTGGCCCCCGTGACCACCACCGTGCTGCCCGCTGAGCTGCTCACCTTCGGCTCCTTCCGTCCTCGGGCGGAGGGTTCGCGACGACCGGCCGGGTACCCGGGCGGCCCGCCCGCACACGCGCGCCGGCGGGCCGTACACATGTGCTTGACGTACCGGGTAATCGACCGCGGGATTCGCTCCCGGCACGATCGGGCTCGACGGCCGGCCGGCGCCCCGTCCGTCCGCCGCCGCTCCCGACCGCCACCCCGAGGAGGACTCCGTGCCGTACTACGAAAGCCCCGTCGACTCCACCCGGCTGCACTACGTCGACCACGGTCCCGCCTCCGGCACCGTCGCCGTCTTCGTCGCGAGCGCCTATCTGGGCCACGAGATGTGGGAGCACCAGATGCTGCCGCTCGCGGAGGCCGGATACCGCTGCGTGGGCCTGGACCGGCGCGGTCACGGGCGCTCGGACGACGTCTGGTCGGGGTACGACCTCGACACCCTCGCCGACGACCTCCAGGGGCTGCTCGACCATCTCGACCTGCGCGAGGTCACCCTGATCGGGTACTCCGTCGGCACCGCGGAGGTGGTGCGCTGTCTGACCCGTCACGGCTCGGACCGGGTGGCCCGCGTCGCCCTGGTCTGCGGGGTCAGTCCCGGCATCATCCGTTCGGAGCATCTGCCCGACGGCGTGGACCCGTTGGTCGCGCGGGCCGACGAGGAGTTCTTCCGGCGCGACCGGCCCGCGTGGTTCACCCATTCCGCGGACGCGTTCTTCGCCGTCTCCAGCGCGGGGAACGAGGTCTCGGACGCGTATGTGCGCCATCTCGTCGACCGCTGTCTGGCGGCCACGCCCCGCGCCTCCACCGGTGTCCGGTCCGTCGTGACCGGCCTCGACCTCACCGGCGAGCTGCCCGCCGTGGACGTACCGGTGCTCGTCGTGCACGGCACCCACGACACCTCCGCGCCCCTCGCCCACACGGGTGAGCGGGTGGCCAGGCTGGTGCCGGGCGCCGTGCTGAAGGTGTACGAGAACGGCGGGCACGGCCTGTTCCTCACGCACGCGGAACGGCTCGCCGAGGACCTGCGGGAGTTCCTCGGCGCGGACGGGGCCACGGCGGCCACCACCACCGGGACCGGCCGGGTGGCGGCCGTCGCGGGGATCGCGCGGGCCGGGGTGCCGGAGGCCGGCGGACATGGAAAGCCCCGGCCGTGACGGGGGATTCACGGCCGGGGCGGTCTGAGGTGGGTGCGGACGGCGGTCGCCTCTCGGCGAAAGGCTCCACAGGGCTTCAGCCGAACGATCGTCCCTGTGGGCGGAAGGTGAGGCCCGGGGACACTGTCCCGTCCGTACCCACGCCTGGTTCAACGGGTAACCGGTGCCCGGTGTTCCGCCCCTTCCCGTGACCTGTGCCACACGCCGCGACGCTCAGGCCAGCGGGCTGGCGCCGAGGCGGGCGAGCAGGTCGGCGGGGTCCGCATAGACCGCCTCCGCGCCGGCCTCCGTCAGATCGGCGCGGGGGATTCCGCCGCACAGCACCCCCACGCACCGCACCCCGGCCTCGGCGCCCGCCCGCATGTCCCACACCGTGTCCCCGACGAGGACCGCGCGCGAGGCCGGCACCCCGGCCAGCTCCAGCGCGTGTTCCACCGGCTCCGGAGCGGGTTTGCCCTCCTGGACGTCCTCGCTGCTCGCGGTGTCCTTGATGGCGTCGTCCGCGTCGATCGCCCGGCGCAGCGACCCCAGCTCGGAGCCGCTCGCCGAGGTGGCGAGCACCACCGTCCAGCCGTCCCGGTGCAGCCGGCGCAGCAGCTCACCGGCGCCCGGCAGGGCGGGGAGCCGGTCGGAGTACTGGCCGTACAGCGCCTTGTGGGCCGCGCTGAGCGCGGCGTCCCGGTCGCGGTCGCGGTCCTCGCCGAGCAGGTGCGCGACCAGGTCCGACGAGCCGAGGCCGACGGCCCGGTGGACGGCGTGCATGGGCACGCGGTGACCGGCCTGCCGGAAGGCCTCCCACCAGGTGACCACGTGCAGGTGATTGGTGTCGACAAGGGTTCCGTCGACGTCGAGGACGGCGGCTCGCTCCATCCGGGACCCTCTCTCCGGCTCTCTCCGGCTCTTGCGTTCCGGCTCCGGGTACCACGTCAGACCGCCGCCACGCGCGCGGGCACCCGCTCCTCGCGCGTCCAGTCCAGCAGCTCCCGCGCCGACCACGTGGTGACCACCCGCTCGGGCGGCACCCCACACTCCTCGGCGCGGGCGCAGCCCAGGATCTGCCAGTCCAGCTGGCCGGGCGCGTGCGCGTCGGTGTCGACGGCGAAGAGGGTGCCCGCGGCCACGGCACGGCGCAGCAGCCGCCGGGGCGGATCGAGGCGTTCGGGGCGGCTGTTGATCTCCACGGCGGTGCCGGACCCGGCGCAGGCGGCGAACACCTCGTCCGCGTCGAACTCCGACTCGGGGCGTCCCCGGCCGGTGACCAGGCGCCCGGTGCAGTGCCCGAGGACGTCGGCGTGCGGATCGCGTACGGCGGTCACCATGCGGCGGGTCATCGAGCGGGCGTCCATCCGCAGCTTGGAGTGCACGGACACGACGACCAGGTCCAGCCGTTCCAGCAGCTCCGGCTCCTGGTCCAGCGAGCCGTCGTCCAGGATGTCGCACTCGATCCCGGTGAGCAGCCGGAAGGGCGCCCAGCGCGCGTTCAGCTCCGCCACCACGTCCAGCTGTTCGCGCAGCCGCTCCGGGGACAGGCCCCGGGCCACCGTCAGCCGCGGCGAATGATCGGTCAGGACGGTCCACTCGTGCCCGAGCGCGGCCGCCGCCCGGCCCATCTCCTCGATCGGGCTGCCCCCGTCGGACCAGTCCGAATGGGTGTGGCAGTCCCCCCGCGACATCTTCCGCAGGGCGGCCCCGGGTCCCTCGCGCCCGGCTCGCCCGCTCTCCTCCTCCAGCCGCCGCAGATACCCCGGCACCTCCCCGCCCAACGCCTCCCGCACCACCTGCGCCGTCTTCGGTCCGACCCCCTTCAGCCCCTCCAGCGACCCGTCCGCCGCCCGCGCCACCACCTCCTCGGGCGCGAGCCCCCCGACCACCCGGGCGGCCGTCCGGAACGCCCGCACCCGGTAGCTCGGCGCCAGAGCCCGCTCCAGCAAAAACGCGATCCGCTCCAGAGCGGCGACGGGTTCCATACCTCCCAGGCTCACATCGGCGCGCCGAAGGGGCGCGGGGAACGCCCGTACGTCGATCGGGGCTCGCGGACCACCCCTTCCCGGGCGTGACGGCCTAACCTGAATTGCATGACCGAACAAGCAGCTCCGCACATCTCCCGGCCGCGGATCGTGGTGCTGGGCGTGTGCCCGGGGAGACAGGGTGAGGCGCCCTTCCGGATCGTGGAGATCGACGGTGAGGTGATCGGCGAGGCCAGAACCGTCACCGATGTGCTGGAGGTAGCCGCCGCCCACGGGATCACCATCCACGACCTCGACGATCCGGACGTGGTCCGCTGGGTGGGCGGCGGCAAGTACACCTGGCGGCTGCACTGAGCCGTCAGGTCAGCCGACCGTCCACTTCTGGTTGGCGCCGCCCGTGCAGGACAGGATCTGCAGCCGTGTCCCGTTGGCCGGGTCGTTCCCGGTGACGTCGAGACACTTGTCCGCCTGCGGGTTGACGATGTCGTGCGCACCCGTGACGGTCCACTGCTGGTTGGTGCCGCCGGTGCAGTCCCACAGCTGGACGGTCGAGCCGTCCGCCGTGCCCCTGTCCGTCACGTCCAGGCACTTGCCGAGCGCCCGTATCGTGCCGTCCGAACCGACCGTCCAGGACTGCGCGGCGGTGCCGTTGCAGTCGTAGAGCTGGACCGGGGTGCCGTTCGCGGAGTTCGCGCCGGCCACGTCCACGCACTTGCCGGCCAGCCCCCGGATCGGGAGCCCCGCCGCGCTGTCGCTGGTCGTGACGGAGACCGAGTCCACCACCAGCTGCGCCGGGAACTGGGTGCTGCCGTCCGGGTCGCCGGGCCAGTAGCCGCCGACCGCGAGGTCAAGGATCAGGAAGAACGGCCGGTCGTTGTACACCCAGGTCTTGCCGCCCAGGTCGGCGGGCGTGCGCCGCTCGTAGACGGTGCCGTCCACGGACCAGGTGATCGAGTCGGGCGCCCAGTCCACGGCGAAGGTGTGGAAGCCGTCCGCGAAGGCCTGTCCGTCGGGCAGGCTGTAGGCGGCGCCGATGCCGCCCGAGCCGGAGTAGCCGGGGCCGTGGATGGTGCCGTGCACGGTGGACGGTTCGAAGCCGACGTTCTCCATCACGTCGATCTCGCCCGAGTCCGGCCAGTTCACCGGCGTGCCGAGCATCCAGAACGCGGGCCACATGCCCTGCCCGCGCGGGATCTTCATGCGCGCCTCGACATGCCCGTACTGCGCGGTGAACTTCCCGGACGTGTTCAGGCGCGCCGAGGTGTACTGGCAACTGCCGTACCAGCACTGGTACCCGGCCGGGTTCTCCTTCCTGGCCGTGATCACCAGGTGGCCCTGGCCGTCCAGGGCCGCGTTGTTCGTGCCCGAGGTGTAGTACTCCCGCTCGTGGTTGTTGACGTTGTCACCCGTCTCCAGCGTCCACTTCGAGGAGTCGACCGCCGAGCCCGCGGGCCCGTCGAAGGTGTCCGAGAAGGTGGTCACGGCCGCCGCGGTGGCGGCCGGGCCGGCGGGGCGCGCGTGCGCGGGGCCGACGGCGGCCGAGCCGACCAGTACGGCGGACAGGGCGGCGAGCAGGCATCTGCGGAGCAGGCGTGGGGAGACCATGGCTCTCCGATCGGTGTGGGGGAGACACTCGGACGCACAGAGTGATGCCTCTTGATTTAAGGAGTGAGATAAGGGGGCGTCAAGAGGCTGGTGCAGACCTGCCGTTGCGGGTGTGGCGGGCCCCGCCGGTTTCCGTTCACGCTCCCGGGGCACTCCGCTCGCGGACCCGCGTGCCGCCGCCCCGGCGGGGGCCCGGCGGTGCTTGGATGCACCGAGCGGCGAAGCGGACAATCCACCGCGAAACGGAAGGTGGAGTGCCAGGGGGTCCCGAGCACCGGGAGCCCGGGCACCGGAGGACCGGAGCACCGGAGCACCGGAGGACCGGAGGACCGGAGGACCGGAGGACCGGAGGACCGGAGAAGGGGAGGTGGCGGATGGACCGGCCTACGACGCCTCGTGCCGTCCTCCTCGCCGCCGGTGAACTCCTCGCCTGGTGGGCCGCGTCGGCCCTGCTCTGGCTGGTACTGATCACCACCGTCGACACCCTGGAACGCGTCGTGGGCGGGGGCGTCGCCGTCGTGGGCGCGCTGCTGGCACGGGCCGGCCGGCGGGCGGTGACCTGGCGGTGAACGGCTGGATCCTCGCGGCGACCGTCGAACTCGGCGGGGGAGGGGCGGCCGCCCTGTGGGGCGTGACCACCGGCCCGGCCGCCCGCCGCGCCGTCGCCCAGAACCTCACCACCGCGGCCCTGTGCCCCGCCCTGCTGTTGCTCGCCCAGGGCTACGGCCGCCCCGCCTACGTCGACCTCGCCCTGCTGCTCGCCCTCCTCGGCCCGGTCGGCACCCTGGTCTTCGCCCGGCTGCTGCACGAGGACCTGGAGGAGCGGCGGCCGAGCGCCTGGGGGCTCACCTACGCGGTGGCCGGGGTGGGCGCCGTCGTCGTGATCGCGGTGTGCGCGGCCACCGGACCCGGCCGGGCCATGGTCAAGCTGCTGGTGATCGGCGCGCTGCTGATCGGCGGCAACCTGATCGCCTCATGGGCGCTGTCGGGCGGCTTCCGGGGGGTGCGGGGTGGCTGACCCGGGGCGGGAGTGCCTCGTGAGGGCCGCGGCAGGCGTCGTATGACCGACGCCCTGAACCTCGTGGCCCTGCTCCTCGTCGCCGCCACCGCCACCGCCGCCGTCGCCCAGCGCGACCCGGCCCGCCAGGCGCTGGTGCTGTCCGTGCTCGGGGTGCTGCTGGCCGTGCTGTTCACCGTGCTCCAGGCGCCCGACGTCGGCCTGTCCCAGCTCGCGGTCGGGGCCGCCCTCACCCCGCTGCTGATCATGCTGTCGGTCCGCAAGGTCCGGCGGCGCGGCCGTGACCGGGACGGCGCGCGGTGAGCCGGCGGCTGCGGCTGTGGCTGCTGGCCGCGGGCGGCACGGGCCTCGCCGTCCTGCTGGCCGCCGCCTGCCTGGAGCTGCCCGGCTTCGGCGGCCGTGCGCACCCCTACGGCACCCGGGCCGTCCACGCCTCCCTCGCCCGGCACACCGCCAACACCGTCGCCTCCGTCAACTTCGACCAGCGTGCCTACGACACCCTCGGCGAGATGAGCATCCTGTTCGCCGCCGTCCTCGGCTGCGTGGTGCTGCTGCGCCAGGCCCGCGACGAACACCGGGAGCGGCCGCGGCCCGCCGAGGTCGCCCGCCCGGTGCGCCGCTACGCCCTCCTCGTGGTACCCGTCGCCCTGGTCTGCGGCCTCTACGTCATCGCCCACGGCCAGCTCAGCCCCGGCGGCGGCTTCCAGGGCGGCGTGGTCGCCGCGACCGCCCTGCACCTGCTGTACCTGGGCGCCGACTACCGGGCACTGGAACGCGTCCGCCCCCTCGGCGCCTTCGAGACCGCCGACGCCCTGTCCGTCTGCGCCTACCTCGTGCTGGGCCTCGCCGGGGTCCTGGCCGGGACCGCGTTCCTCGCCAACACACTGCTGCCGTACGGCACGTTCAACACGCTGTCCTCCGGCGGCACCGTCCCGCTGCTGAACGCGGCCGTCGGCATGGAGGTGGCCAGCGCGGTCGTCGTCCTGCTCGCCAACTTCCTCGACCAGGCCGTCGAGATCGAGGAGGGGAATGGAGGATGAACGCCCTGATGCACGTCGTGCCCTACCTGGTCGCCGCCTATGTCTTCCTGACGGGCTGCTACGGCCTCGCCACCAGCCGCAATCTGATCCATGCCGTCGGCTGTCTGTCCGTGTGCCAGGTCTCCACGTACATCCTGCTGCTGGCGGTCGGCTACCGCTCCGGGGGCACCGCGCCCGTCTTCTCCGACATCAAGCCCGGCTCCCGGCCGGTGGTGGACCCGGTGGTGCAGGCCCTCACCCTCACCGACGTCGTCGTCGGCGCCACCGTCACCGCGCTGCTGCTCGCCCTGGTCCTGCAGATCGTCAAACGGCACGGCACGCTCGACCCCGACGAACTGCGGGAGCTGCGCGGCTGATGCACCACCTGCTTCCGCTCCTCGTCGCGGTGCCGCTGCTCGGGGCCGCCCTGCTCGCCGCCGCCGGCCGTGGGCTGCCGCGCCCCGCCGCCGAGCTGGCCGGCCTCGTCGTCTCCGCGGCGACGGCCGCGCTCGCCCTCGTACTGCTGCTGAACTCCGCGCCGCCGATGGTCGAATGGGTCGGCGGCTGGGTGCCCGTCGGCGGGGAGAGCGTCGGCATCGAGGTGATCGGGGACGGGCCCTCGCTCGGCATGGCGGCCCTCGTCGGTCTGCTCACCCTCTCCGCGCTCGCCTACTCCTGGCGGTACTTCGACGAGCCGCCGCGCGGCCACGCCGGTTCGTTCCCCGCGCTGCTGCTGGTCTTCCAGGGTGCCATGTGCGGATTCGCCCTCGCCGGCGACCTGTTCAACGCCTTCGTGTTCTTCGAGCTGATGAGCGTGGTGGCGTACGCGCTCACCGGCTACCGCATCGACGACCCGAAGGCCGTCCAGGGCGCGTTGACGTTCGGTGTCGTCAACTCGCTGGGCGCGTACGCCATGTTGACCGGAATCGGGCTGCTGTACGCCCGTACCGGGGAACTGTCGATGACGAAGATCGGCCGGGGCCTGGACAGCACCGGCGGGCAGGGCGGCCCCGACGCGCTGGTCCTCGCCGCCTTCGCGCTGGTGCTGACCGGGCTGCTGGTGAAGGCGGCCGCCGTACCCTTCCACTTCTGGCTCCCCGACGCCCACGCGGTCGCCCCCACCCCGGTGTGCATGCTGCTGTCCGGCGTGATGGTCGAACTCGGGGTGTACGGCGTCTGGCGCGTGTACGGCACCGTCTTCGCCGGACCCGGCGGCATCCCGGCCGCCGACCTGACCCGCGCCCTGGTGACCCTCGGCGTCCTCACGGCCGTGACCGGCGCCGTGATGTGCTGGTACCAGCGGCACATCAAACGGCTGCTCGCCTTCTCCACGATCGCCCACACCGGTCTGTTCCTGATCGCCGTCGGCGTCCTCACCCCCGAGGGCGACGACGGGGCCGCCCTGTACATCCTCGGGCACGCCGGGGTGAAGGCCGCCCTGTTCGCCTGCGCGGGCGCCCTGCTGAACCGGTTCGGCAGCGTGGACGAGCACGCGCTGCACGGCAAAGCGGGCCGACTGCGGACGACCGGCGTGCTGTTCGCCCTCGGCGGGCTCGCCCTCGCGGGGCTGCCGCCCTTCGGCACCGGCCTCGGCAAGGCGGTCAGCGAGGAGGCGGTCGGCGGGCCGCTCACCGTGGTGTACGTGGCCGCGTCCGCGGTCACGGCGGGCGCGGTGCTGCGGGTCGTCGGGCGGGTGTTCCTCGGCCTCGGGCCACCGCCGGCGGACACCGACGCCTACGAGACGAGCGGCTCGCGGGAGGAGCCCGAGACGTCCGGGCTGCTCGGCCGGGTCCCGGACACGATGACGACGGTCCCGGCCGTGCTGCTCGCCGCCGCGCTCGCCGTGGGCACCGTGCCCGGCTTCGGCGACCTCGTGGCCCGCTCGGTCAACGAGGCGGGCTCGGGTGGCGCCCGGGCCTCGGCCGAGTGGACCCCGCACGGCGTCCTGCTCGGGCTGGCCTCGGCGGTCCTCGCCGTGGTCCTCGCCGCCGGTGCCGTCACCCGTCGGCGGCGGCCTGCCGTCCCCGAGTGGACGGCGCCGCTGAGACGCCTCCAGTCCGGGCACGTCGGCGATTACGTCGCATGGCTGCTGGTGGGCGCCACCGTGCTGGCGGTGCTGGCCCTGCCGGGGGTGCTCGGCGGCTGATCAGCCGCCGCCGCGTCGCGGGCGGCGAAGGCACTTCACCGGGGCGAATCCCCTGTCGTGCGATCAGAGAATCGCTCGTTCCCGCCGGGGCCGGCGGCCGCCGTGAACGGGCCCGGCCCCACCGCCGTGGTCCTGCCGGTCCTCGCCCGGCCGGAGCGGTCCCGCGCCGGCGGCCGGCTCGCGCGCGCCGGGCTCGCCGCCTCCCCGGGCGGCCCTGCTCGTCGCGCCGAGCACCTGGGCGGTGCGGGTCCTCGACCCCGCGTACGGCACCTCCGGCACGGGCTCGGTGGGTCCGACCGGCCCCGACCGCACGCGGGCTGCGGGCCGGACCCCGCGCAACCGGCACCGGGGCGCCCGGCGCGTGGGCCACCGGCGGTCGCACGACCACCACCCCCGGCCTCTCCGCCGGGCGGGCATCACCTCCCACGGCACCCTGACCGCCGACGAGCGCCGCCACATCCCGGCGACCGGCGCCGGCGTCCTGCCGATCGGCGGTTCAGCGGGCGGGTTCCCTTCCCGACGCAGGCGGGCTTCCGCGGCTGGTGGCCACCGGTCGGGTCCGGTGTGTACCGGCGGCAGGCCCCACCGGTCGGGTCCGGTGCGTACCGGCGGCAGGCCCCACCGGTCCCGGCCCGCCGATGGCCGGCACCGGGCACGCGGACGCACCGCACACGCGCTCTACCGCCGCGGCCCAGGCCAGTAGCATGAGCGCGGCAGCCCGGAATGATCATGCGAGGAGCAGATCGTGCGAGACATCGCCGTCTTCAGCGGCAGTGCCCATCCCGAACTGGCCGAGGAGGTCTGCGCGCACCTGGGGGTGCCGCTGAGCCCGACCCGGGTCAGCCGGTTCGCCAACGACTGTCTGGAGGTCCAGCTTCAGGCCAACTGCCGGGAACGGGACGTCTTCTTGATCCAGCCGCTGGTCAAACCGGTGCAGGAGCACCTGGTCGAGCTGCTGCTGATGTGCGACGCGGCCCGGGGCGCCTCCGCCTCCCGGATCACCGTCGTCATGCCGCACTACTCCTACGCGCGCTCCGACAAGAAGGACGCCCCCCGCATCTCCATCGGCGGGCGGCTCGTCGCCGACCTGATGGTGGCGGCGGGCGCGAGCCGGGTCCTCGCCATGACCCTGCACTCCCCGCAGGTGCACGGCTTCTTCTCGGTGCCGGTGGACCATCTGCACGCGCTGCGCGAACTGGCCGCCCACTTCCGGCAGTACGACCTCTCGCGCACCACGGTGGTCTCCCCGGACCTCGGCAACGCCAAGGAGGCCGCCGCCTTCGCCCGGCGCATCGGCGCGCAGGTGGCGGCCGGCGCCAAGCAGCGGTACGCGGACGACCGGGTGAGCATCAGCTCCGTCATCGGCGAGATCGCCGGACGGGACGTCATCGTGCTGGACGACGAGATCGCCAAGGGCAGCACCGTGCTGGAACTCCTGGACCGGCTGCGGGAGTTGGGTCCGCGCTCGATCCGGGTGGCGTGCACGCACGGGCTGTTCGCGGCCGGTGCGCTCAAGCGGATCAGCGAGCAGCCGGACGTGCTGGAGATCGTCTGCACCAACACCGTGCCGATCCCCGCCGACGAACACACCGACAAGCTGCGCGTCCTGTCCATCGCCCCGGCCCTCGCCGAGGCGGTACGGCGCATCCACAACGGGGAGTCGGTCAGCGCCCTGTTCGAGGAGGCCTGAGCGCCACCGACCGAGGGCCCGCCCCTGATCACGACCCGGACGCCGCCCCGGCACCCGCCAGGGCCGCGTCCGGTGTGGCATGCGGCGGCAGGAGCCGGGACAGGCCCGTCACCCGCAGCACGCGCAGGGTCAGCGGATGGGTGCACACCAGGTGCAGCCGCCCGCCGTGCGCGAGGACCCGGGCGCGCGCCCGGTAGAGCAGGCGCAGCCCCGAGCAGTCGAAGAACTCCACGGGCCGCAGATCCAGCACGACCCGGGCGCCGGGGCGGCCGGTGATTTGGTCCAGGAGCGGGAGGATCTCCGCCGCCGCGATGATGTCGATCTCGCCCCGGAACTCCAGGACGGTGTACGCACGGTATGTGTACACGCGCAGATGCCGGGTGAGGGACACGGGTTCCCGTCGCACCTCGGCATCACCTCCCACCCGCGCCCGGACGTCGGATCTCCGATCGTCAAGTTACCCTCGATGGAAGGAATTTGAGCATGTTCGATTGACATATGTCTTCGGGTTTGACGCGTGTTCGAGGGTCGCTCAGTCGACCAGCAGCACCAGCTTCCCCGTGGTGTGCCCGGTCTCTCCCTGTTCGTGCGCCTTCGCGGCGTCGGCCAGCGGGTACGTCGCGGCGACGCTCGCCTTCAGCTTCCCCGACTGCACCAGCTCCGTGATCGACCGCATTCCGGCCCGGTCGGCGTCCACCAGCATCCGTACCGCCCGTACGCCGAGCCGCTCGGCCTCGTCGTACAGTTCCCGGGAGCCCACCGGCAGGATCGACACCAGGATGCCGCCGGGCCGCAGCACCCGCAGGGAGCGCAGGGCCGTCTCGCCGCCGAGGGTGTCCAGGACGACGTCCACGTCCCGCACCGCCTCCGTGACATCGGTGGAGCGGTAGTCGACCGGTTCGTCCACGCCGATCTCGCGCAGGAAGCCGTGCTTGGCCGCGCTCGCCGTGCCGATCACGTGCGCGCCGTGCGCCCTGGCGATCTGCGCGGCCACGTGCCCGACCCCGCCGGCCGCGGCGTGGACCAGCACCCGCTGCCCGGCCCGTACGCCGGCCCGCTCGGTCAGCGCCTGCCAGGCGGTCAGCGACACCAGCGGCAGCGCGCCCGCCTGGATGTGGTCGACGGAGGCCGGTTTGTGCCACAGGGCGCGGACGGGGGCGATCACGTACTCGGCGTGCGAGCCGTGTCCGAAGGGGTAGGGCAGCATGCCGAACACCTCGTCGCCCGGCTCGAACTCGGCCACACCGATCCCGGTCGCGGCGACCTCGCCGGAGACGTCCCAGCCGAGCACGAACGGGGGCTCGCCGAGGAACCCGCCGGTGGCCCGGTGCTTCCAGTCGGTGGGGTTCACCCCGGCGGCCCGCACCCGGACCAGCACCTCGTTCGGCCGTGGCTTCGGCCGCTCCAGCCGTACTTCTCGCAGCACCTCGGGACCGCCGAGGACGTCCTGGCCGATGGCTCGCATGGTGGTCACATCGCTCATGGTCCCCCAGCCTGCCCCTCCCGGCGCCGCAGCGAAACGGCACCATGACGGAGTTTCGAACGTTCGGGCCCGCCGCGGCGTCCAGGAGTCGTACGGATCGGGGAAAGGACTGGGGGCTCGAACATGCGCAGAGTGTCGGTCGCGGTGGTGCTGGCGGCGGTGACGGCCGTGACGGCGGGGGGATGCGGCTCGGGCGGCGGCCCCCGGGCGGACCTGGTGGTGCGGGGGACCCCGCCCGCCCGGCCGTACCGCGGACCGCTCCACGTCCCCACCGAGCAGGCCCACGGGCACGGTTCCCGGGCGCTGCCGGCGGCCTCCGGTGCGGCCGGGCGGGCGCTGGAGTGCGACGGCGAGATCTTCGACGGCAGCGGTCCCGAGGCCTGGAGCGCGTCCGACGCGGGCGCGACCCCCGAGCAGGGACTCGCGTTCTACCTCGACGGGTGGAAGCCGGAGGTGCCCGGGTACGGCTACCGCGTGGAGCGCCGGGAGGCCGACCGGGTGCTGTACTCCTTCGACGTCGGCGGCCGTACCAAGGTGGCGGTGGTGGTGGCCAGGGACCAGCGGGACCGGCCCGGCTGGGGCCCCGAGACCAGCGCCTCGTGCGACCCGGCCGAACTCCCGCAGAGCTTCACGGCCACCACCGAATGGGAGGTGTGGACCGGCCGCGACGGCAGGAGGGTGCCGGTGACCCGGCTGAGCAGCTCGCCCGGCCCGGACCACTGCGGCTGGGGGTCCGCCCACTTCCTCGGCCTCGGCGGCCGGACGTACGCCCGCGACCCCGAGGGCGTCCTCGCCCGCGACGGCCTCCTCACCGGCCCGTACCGGGGCCGGCTGCGCGCCCTGCCCGCCGACGCGCACGACACCGGGTACCACTACCGCGACCAGCGGCTGTGGCTCACCCCCGACCGGGACACGGCCTACGTCCGCACGGCCCACGGGGTCGAGGCCTGGCCCCGGCTCAGGCCCCGGGCCGGCTGCGACTGAGGCCGTACCGGCGCCGGTGGGTGACACGCCGTCGGGACACCCCCCGCGGGCGCGCCCCGGCGGCCACACTGGAGCGCACCCGCATCCCACAGGAGGCCGAACACGATGACCCCGCCGCCCGCCCGCACCGCCGAGCAGCGCAAGAAGGACACCCTGCACCGGCTCGACCACGACGAGGACGCCTGGGTGGCCACGGCCGGCCCCGACGGCGGCGCGCCCTACCTCGTGCCGCTGTCGTTCGTCTGGGACGGCGCGCTCCTGCTGTTCGCCACCCCGGCCGACAGCCCCACCGGCCGCAACCTGGTCGCCAGTGGCCGGGTCAGGCTCGGCATCGGACCGACCCGGGACGTCGTCCTCGTGGAGGGCGACGTCCAGGCGGTGACCCCGGAGGACCTGCCCGAGGAGGACGCGGAGGTCTTCGCCGGCAAGACCGGCTTCGACCCCAGGCGACTGGCCACCCGCTACCTCTACTTCCGGGTCGTCCCCGAGCGCATCCAGGCCTGGCGCGAGGCGAACGAACTGCGCGGGCGGGACGTCATGCGCGACGGCCGGTGGCTGCTCGCCGACTGAGACCGGCCCGCGCGGGCGGCGCCCTCAGCGCCGGCCGCGCTTCGCCTTCCTGGCCGCCTTGACGCTTTCGGCCCCCTTGTTCTCCTTGTCCTCCGCCACCGGCCACACCCCCGTGGACCGCGCGATGGCCTTGGCGCCGGTGCGGTTCACCGCGCTGCGCACCACCGCGAAGATGGCCCCCTGGAGGGCGGCGGCCAGCAGGATGTCCCGCAGACGGCGGTCCTCGTCCAGGGCGGTGGGCGCGTCCTCCTCGTGCCGTATCGCCTTCCACGCCTGTTTGAAGGCGAGGCCGGCGACCGCGCCGCTCACCCAGCTCAGCGCGAAGCCGATCGGCTGGTAGACGAAGGGGAGCTTGCTCTTCTTCGACTTGGACATGGATGACTCCTTTCTCGTCAGCGGGTCCTCATGCGGGCAGGCCCGCGGGGGCCACCCGCTCGCCCGGCGGTACCGGGCCCGGGGGCGTACCGTCGCCGAACGGCCGGCCGCCCAGTTCCTCACGGCCGTGCGGACTCAGCCAGTTCGCGAGGTCCGGGCCGAGCGGCACGATGCCGGTCGGGTTGATACCGGTGTGCACCCGGTAGTAGTGCCGTTTGATGTGGTCGAAGTCGACCGTGTCGCCGAACCCCGGGGTCTGGAACAGGTCCCGGGCGTACGCCCACAGCACCGGGTCCTCCGCCAGCTTCCAGCGGTTGCACTTGAAGTGGCCGTGGTAGACCGGGTCGAACCGGACCAGCGTGGTGAACAGCCGGATGTCCGCTTCCGTGAGGGTGTCGCCGACCAGATACCGCTGCCCGGCCAGCCGTTCGGCGAGCAGTTCCAGCCGCCGGAAGACGCCCGCGCAGGCCTCCTCGTACTCCTTCTGGTGGGTGGCGAACCCGGCCCGGTACACGCCGTTGTTGACGTCCTCGTACACCTCGGCCATCACCGTGCCGAGCTCGTCGCGCCGGGCCGCCGGGTACAGGTCGGGGGCGCCCTCGCGGTGCAGGTCCCGCCACTCGGTGGCGAGATCCAGGGTGAGCTGCTGGTAGTCGTTGGTGACCAGCCGGCCGCTGGGCACGTCCACCACGGCGGGCACGCTCACCCCGCCCGGACAGCCGGTCTCCCGGCGGTCGTACGCCTCGCTGAGGTACCGGATGCCGAGCACCGGGTCCCGGCCGTCCGGATCCAGGGTGAACCGCCAGCTGCGGTCGTCCTGGATCGGGTCGGCGACCGCCATCGGCAGCGCGTCCTCCAGGCCCAGCAGCCGGCGGGAGATCACCGCCCGGCTCGCCCAGGGGCACGCGCGGGACACCACCAGCCGGTAGCGCCCCGCCTCCACCGGCCAGCCGCCCCGCCCGTCCGCCGTGATCCGGTCCCGGAAGTGGCTGCGCGACCGGCTGAACGTCCGGTGGCCGTAGGCGCGGTTGCCGTCGCCGTCACCGCCCATGTCTCCTCCTCGCCGCCGGGTCCCGGACCTCACCGTCGGGTTTCCCAGAGCACCGACTTCCCCGTTTCCCGGCGCCCGCACGGTGTGATTCCCCCGGCCCCGGGCATTCGGCCCCCGTGAGCGGAGCATCATCGGAACGACAGGACCGGAAGGCCGGCCCGGCGGGCGCCCGCGCCGGCCGGCGCACCCGGGCGACCGACCGGCGCACCCGGACCACCGTCCTCGTCGCCCTCGCCGCCAATCTGCTGATCGCCGTCGCCAAGGCCGTCGGCGGTGCCCTCTCCGGCTCGCCCGCGCTGCTGTCGGAGGCCGCGCACTCGGTCGCCGACGGGTTCAACGAGGTCTTCCTGCTGGCCGCCCTGCGCCGCAGCCGCCGCCCCGCCGACGCGCGGCACCCCTTCGGCTACGGCAAGGAGCGCTTCTTCTGGTCCCTGCTGGCCGCCGTCGGGATCTTCGTGATGGGCGGCTGCTTCTCCTTCTTCCAGGGCTTCGAGGCCCTGCGCCAGGGCACGCGGGAGACCTCGTGCGGCTATGCGGTGGGCCTGACCGTGCTGGGTGTGGCCCTGCTCGCCGAGGGGGTCTCGCTGCTGCGCGCCCTGCACCAGGTGCGCCGCCGGGGCGGTCGGGCGGCGCTGCGCGATCCGGCGCTGCGCACGGTGGTCGCCGAGGACGGCACGGCGGTGCTCGGCGTGATCCTCGCGATCGCCGGGATGGCCCTGCACATGGTCACCGGGCAGGTCGTCTGGGAGGCGTCCGCCTCGCTCGCCATCGGGGTCCTGCTGGTGTACGTCGCCTACCGGCTGGGCCGTGAGGCCCGCGACCAGCTCATCGGGCAGGCCGCCGACCCGGAACTCAGCGGCCGCATCCGCGCGCTGCTGCGGGCGCAGCCGGAGATCGACAGCGTGGAGGCGCTGTTCACGATGAAGCTGGGCCTCGACTCCACCCTGGTGGCCGCCCGCATCGACCTCGCTCCGGGCCTGGACAGCGAGCGCGTCGAGGAGGTCACCGACCGCATCAAGCGTTCGCTGGCCGCGACGTTCCCGGCCGCCGACCAGATCTTCCTCGACATCACCGACCGGTCGGCGGGCGAGGCACGGCAGAGCCCCGCCGCGACGGGGGAACGCGGCGGGGCCTGACGGCACGACTGCCCGCCCGGCAGGCGGTTCACACCTACCGGGTGAGGATTTCTCCGGAAAGCGCCGTCACGAAGACCGGTCAGCTCCCCTCGACCGGCTCCAGCACGAACACCGGGATCTCCCGCTCGGTCTTGCGCTGGTACTCCGCGTACGGCGGGTACGCGGCCACCGCCCGCTCCCACCACCGCGCCTTCTCCGCCCCGGTGACCTCGCGCGCCCGCATGTCCCGCTTGACCGGGCCGTCCTGGAGCTCCACGTGCGGATCCGCCTTGACGTTGAAGTACCACACCGGGTGCTTCGGCGCGCCGCCCTGGGAGGCGACCACCGCGTACGCGCCCTCGTGCGCCACGCGCATCAGCGGGGTCTTGCGGATCTTCCCGCTCTTCGCGCCCCGGGTCGTCAGGACGATGACCGGCAGCCCGGTGTCGAGCAGGGTGTTCCCCTTCGTGCCGCCCGAACTCTCGTACAACTCCACCTGATCGCGCACCCACTGCTCCGGGCTCGGCTCGTACTCACCCTCAAGAGGCATGGATCCGTCCCCTTCGTCGCTCCGACGCATGCGCGGACCCCGCTCCGACAGCGGCGGCCGCATGCTTCATCCGTACCGTGCTTCCCCGCTCGGCCGTGATCATTACCCTCGGAGTCATCGCGTCACCCCGCCGGTCTTGGCACAGTGGTCGCCGTCCCGACCGCCGCCGACCCCCGGGAGCACCCGCCATGACGTCCACCCCCGGCACCGACACGCGCGCCACGGTCCAGGAACTCCTCGCCCGGATCGGCGCGGGCGACCCCGACCGGATCGCCGAGCTGTACGCCGACGACTGCGACTGGCGACTCGACTGGCCCGAGGAGGAGCACGGCCGCCCGGACACCCCCTGGATCCGGCACCGCGCCACCCGCGCCGACGCGGCCGCCCATTTCCGGGAGCTGGCCGCCCACCATGTCCCCGAGAAGGCGGACACCGTCGTCGAGCGCGTCCTGGTGGACGGCGAGGACGCGGTCGTGCTCGGCGTCATCCGGCAGACGGCAGCACCGACCGGCCGCGCCTACGCGGCCCGGTTCGCCCTGCACCTCACGGTCCGCGACGGCGTCGTCGTACGCCATCACGTGTACGAGGACAGCCTCGCCGTGGCCCGTGCCTTCGCGCCGCGCGAAGGGGGCGCCGGTCCGGTCTGAACGGACCTTACGTCGGATGGCCGGATCCGGTCCCTGTGCCTTCGCGTTCCGGACAGATCGGGAGGATCCTTGAACTGGCCGAACTTACCGTCGACCCATTAGATGCCTGAGGCATCTAATGAAGATCGGCACGACGCACCTCTTCGTCTGCGAGGTCTTTCCATGCAGGAACTGACGGACATCACCGGCCCGGCGTCCGCGGCCGCCCCCGTCGCCTTCCCCCAGGACCGCACCTGCCCCTACCACCCGCCGGCCGGATACGCCCCGCTGCGCGAGCAGCGGCCGCTGGCCCGCGTCACCCTGTACGACGGCCGCCAGGTCTGGATGGTCACCGGGCACGCCACCGCCCGCGCGCTGCTCGCGGACCCCCGGCTCTCCAGCGACCGCCGCCGTCCCGGGTTCCCGATGCCCTCGGCGCGCTTCGCGGGGGTCCGCGACCGCCGGGTGGCCCTGCTCGGCCAGGACGACCCCGAACACCAGCGGCAGCGGCGGATGATGATCCCGTCGTTCACCCTCAAACGCGCCACCGGGCTGCGCCCCGCCATCCAGCGGATCGTGGACGGACTGCTGGACGCGATGATCGAACAGGGCCCGCCCGCCGAACTGGTCTCCGCCTTCGCGCTGCCGGTCCCGTCGATGGTGATCTGCGATCTGCTCGGCGTCCCCTACGCCGACCACGAGTTCTTCGAGGAGCAGTCCCGACGGCTGCTGCGCGGCCCGACCGCCGAGGACAGCCAGAGCGCCCGCACCCGCCTGGAGGAGTACCTCGGCGGCCTCGTCGACGCCAAGGCCCGGCAAGCCGAACCCGGCGACGGCGTCCTCGACGACCTCGTCCACCAGCAGCTCGCCCAGGGCACGCTGGAGCGCGCCGACGTCGTCTCGCTCGCGGTGATCCTGCTGGTCGCGGGCCATGAGACCACCGCCAACATGATCTCCCTCGGCACCTTCACCCTGCTGCGGAACCCCGAACGGCTGGCCGAGCTGCGCGCCGACCCGGCGCTGCTGCCCGCCGCCGTCGAGGAGCTCATGCGGATGCTGTCCATCGCCGACGGCCTGGTGCGGATCGCGCTGGAGGACATCGAGACCGACGGCACCGTCATCCGGGCGGGCGAGGGCGTCTTCTTCTCCACCTCGGTGATCAACCGGGACCCCGGCCAGTACGACGACCCCGACGACCTGGACTTCCACCGTCCCGCCCGCCACCACCTGGCGTTCGGCTTCGGCATCCACCAGTGCCTCGGCCAGAACCTGGCCCGCGCGGAGCTGGAGATCGCCCTCGGCACCCTGTTCGCCCGGCTGCCGGGACTGCGTCTCGCCGCACCCGCCGAGGAGATCCCGTTCAAACCCGGCGACACGATCCAGGGGATGCTGGAACTCCCCGTGACCTGGTAAGAGGCTCAGCTCATGCACATCGAGATCGACAAGGACGTCTGTATCGGGGCGGGCCAGTGCGCGCTGACCGCGCCGGGCGTGTTCACCCAGGACGACGACGGGTTCAGCATGCTCGTCCCCGGCCGTGAGGACGGGGCGGGGGACCCGATGGTCCGCGAGGCGGCGCGGGCGTGCCCGGTGGGCGCGATCACCGTGACCGAGACGGAGCCGGCGGACGCGAAGGCGGACTGACCGGCGGACGCGTGCGGCCCCGGCCGACCGACGGGCGGGGGCCCCGGCTGAAGGACCCCGCGCCGCCGCCCGTCGCTCGCTAGGCTTCGCGGGTGATCGCACGCGTCGAGGGGTCCGAGAAGCCGTTCCTGTACGTCGTCGTCTGCGCGGCCGGCGTCGCCGCCGGCGTCGGCGAGTTGATCGAGGCCGCGCAGGAGCGGGGGTGGGAGGCCGGGGTGATCGCCACGCCGGTCGCGACGGGCGGGTTCTTCGACATCGCGGCGGTCGAGGCCCGTACCGGACGGGCCGTCCGCTCGGCGTGGCGTTCCCCGGACGACCCGCGCCCGTTCCCGGCACCGGACGCCGTGGTGGTCGCGCCGGCCACCTTCAACACCGTCAACAAATGGGCGGCGGGCATCGCCGACACCCTCGCCGTCGGCACCCTGTGCGAGGCCGCGGGTCTCGGCGTGCCGATCGCCGTGCTGCCCTGTGTGGCCGACGCGCTGGCCGCCCACCCCGCCTACCAGGAGAGCCTGGCACGGCTGCGCGGGATGGGTGTTCGCTTCGGGGAGCCGTACTCCGGCGAGCCGGGTCCCGGCGGCGGCCGTCCGACGTTCCCGTGGACGACCGCCCTGGACCTGCTGGAACGGGTCTAGACGCAGGTCAGCTCGGGCCCCTCCAGCATGCCGCCGGTGTAGAGGGCCTGGCCGTCCGGCATCCAGTAGCCGAGCTTGGAGACCACCGTGGAGCAGGCGGCGCCGACGGTGACGAGGACCCTGACCTGCTCCGGGTGGCCGGGCTGAAGCTCGGTCAGGGCGCAGTCCAGGGAGTAGGGCAGCCGGGTCTTCTCCGGGTACTTGCCGACCAGTGGGTTGACGCAGCGGGCGTCCGCGGTGGCCAGCCGGACGCCGGTGCCCGCCTTCCCGATCAGCCCGAAGCGGGCGCTGCCGTCGCCCTCCGCGCTGTCCCGGCGCACGGTGTAGGTCAGCGTGGTGGTGCTGTCGCGGTGCAACGTCGTGCGGTCGACGGTGATCGCGTGGGTGGGCCGGGCCTCGGGGGTGGTCAGCGTCAGGGTGGCGCGGACCCGGCCCGTCAGGTCGACGCCGGCGGGCGCGGACCGTACCCGCACGGTGGCCGTGATGTCGTACGTACCGGGGCCCGGGTAGTCGCCCGAACCGGGCAGCGCGCCACCGGTCAGGGTCTTTCCGGCGCGCTTGGCCGTCCAGGTGCCGTTGGTCCGGCAGCTGTAGCGCACCCGGGTGCCGGCGCGGCCGCAGGAGGCCGGGGCGGAGACGGCGAACTGCGGGGTGCCGCTGCCCGCGCACAGGCTGACCAGCGCGTGCTGGCCGTGGTCGCCGCGCAGGGTCCCGGCGACCGCGCACAGGGTGGCCGGCTCCTCGGCCTTCGGGGCCGGGGCCGCGGCGGTACCGGCACGGGCGGGGGTGACGAGGGCCAGGGGCAGCAGCGCCGCCCCGGTCAGTGCTCTCAGGGTGGTCGGATGGGTCGGCACCGCATTCCTCCCGGACGGCCGTGACCGGCCGGGCGCCGGTCGCCTACGGTCGAGGATCATCCGACGGTACGACGATCCGTCGCCTCCCGCGCCGGACGGTCACCTGGGGGCAGCAACACGTCCGCCCCGGCGGCCCTAGCGGACTGCGCGGACGTACCCGGGGGCGCCCGGGGTGGAGACGTCCCGGTCCCGGCGCACGATGCTCAGCCGCTTCCCCCAGCCGGCGACGGCCTTGCGCAGCCCTTCGGCGGTGTACTCGATGTCCACCACCCGGTCCGCGAACGCCTTCGCGTACACCCCGCACTCGTCGTACTGCCCGCACTCCTCCGCCACCGCGAAGTCCAGCCCGGCACGGCGCCGTTGATCCGCCAGTTCGGAGGTGTTCTTCTGCGCGACGGCCAGATGACGGGCGTGCGCGTGCCGGGACAGCAGGGCGATGAAGGCGGTCGCGTCGGACGCGGTGAGCAGCCCCTGGGAGCGGGTGTAACTGTCGTAGTTGTCCGGTTCCACGGCGTCGAAGCCCTTGCGCGCACAGCCGTCGATCCAGCGGTCCACCCGCTGCGCCACCCGCTTCCGCTTGGCCGGGGTGCCGATGTCGAGCAGCGCCTCGTTCCAGTCCCGGTCCACGACGGTCCTGCCGTGCGCGTCGCGCAGCAGGAGGTCGCGCGGCCAGGAGGCGCGTTCGGCGGGCTGGGCCTGGAAGGCGTTGACGTAGCAGATGTTGTACAGGCCGGGCGCGGGGGAGTCGGAGCGGTCGCGGCTGACGATCCGGACACCGGCCGGCGGGGGATACGCGCCGCCGATCTGGTAGTCGAACCCGGCGTGCCGGGGCGGCAGCCGCACCGAGGACGGAACGGTGCCGTCGTCCCCCCGGGTGGTGGCGCAGCCCGTCAGCGCGCAGACGGTGACGGCCAGGACGACGAGTGACGTGGCGCGGAACATGCCAGGATCGAAGCGTCCGGACGCTTCGGCCGTCAAGCCCGTACCGGGCCAGGTCGTCAGGCTCGGCCGCGACCACCGTCCCGAAGGCAGGAGCAGCAACGATGCAGTATGTGAAGCTCGGTTCGACGGGCCTGGACGTGTCGCGCGTCTGTCTGGGCTGCATGACCTACGGGGTGCCGGAGCGCGGCAACCACGAGTGGACCCTGGACGAGGAGGCCGCCCGTCCGCTGATCCGGCAGGCGCTGGAGGCCGGCATCACCTTCTTCGACACCGCCAACGTCTACTCCGACGGCACCAGCGAGGAGATCGTCGGCAAGGCCCTCAAGGACTTCACCCACCGCGACGGGATCGTGCTCGCCACCAAGGTCCACGGCCGGATGCGGCCGGGCGCCAACGGTGCCGGGCTGTCCCGCAAGGCGATCATGACCGAGGTCGACCACAGCCTGCGCCGCCTCGGCACCGACTACGTCGACCTCTACCAGATCCACCGCTACGACCACGCGACGCCGATCGAGGAGACGATGGAGGCGCTGCACGACGTGGTCAAGGCGGGCAAGGCCCGCTACATCGGGGCCAGTTCGATGTACGCGTGGGAGTTCTCCAAGGCGCAGTACACGGCGGAGCGGCACGGCTGGACGAAGTTCGTCTCCATGCAGGACCACTACAACCTGCTCTACCGCGAGGAGGAGCGGGAGATGCTGCCGCTCTGCGTCGACCAGGGCGTGGGCGTGCTGCCGTGGAGCCCGCTCGCCCGGGGCCGGCTCACCCGCGACTGGGGCACGGTCACCGAGCGCAGCGAGCACGACGACTTCGGCAGCAGGCTGTACCAGGAGGGCGACCGCTCGATCGTGGCGGCCGTCACCCGGATCGTCGGGGAGCGGGGCGTCTCGCGCGCCCAGGTGGCCCTCGCCTGGCTGCTGCACCAGGCCCCGGTGACCGCGCCGATCGTGGGCGCCGCCAGGCCGCGGCACATCGAGGACGCGGTCGCCGCCGTCGGACTCACGCTGTACGACAAGGAGATCGAGGAGCTGGAGCGGCCGTACACGCCGCGGGCGATCAGCGGCCACTGAGCGCGCCGGGCCGGCCGGCGGGGCCCGTTCGGCTCAGTGGGGTCCGTGCGGCGCGAACTCCGTGCCGCACGGACCCGCGCCCTCGCACTCCGGCGGCGGGACCCGCTCGCCGGACCTCGTGAGGGTCCGGTAGGAGGCCCCGATGCGCCGTGCCGAGCGGCCCACGTAGTGCCCGATGAAGGTGCCCGGAACCGGTCGGCGGTGCGGTGGGGGCCGGAGCCTTGCACCAGGCTGCCGTGGAAGAACAGCACGTCGCCCGGGGCCAGATGGACGGGCACCGGGGCGAGTCCGGGCGGCGGCGGGACGTACCCGCGGGCGAACGACAGCTCCTCGTCCGCCTGTCCGGGGCAGAAGAGGTCCATCCGGTGGGTGCCGGGCACCACTTCGAGGCCCCCGTTGTCCCGGTCGATCGGCTCGCACGCCACCCACGCGGCCCCACAGGTGCCCGCTCCACCCGCAGAAAGAAGTTGTCCTGGTGCAGCGCCTGCCCCCGCACCCCCGGTGGCTTGAAGCAGAACATGCTCTGCGCGGCCGGCGCCTCCTCGCCCAGCAGCGCCTCCAGCACCGGACGCAGCCGGGTGTCGAGCAGGAAATCCCGTGCCAGGGCGTTGAATTCGTGCGGCCGCATCACCCTCGGGTAGCGGCGCAGCGGATCGGGGTCGGCCGGGTCGGGCGCGAAGTGCCCCGGCACCGGGCCCGCCGCGTGCGGTGCCGCGAACTCGGCGCACAGCCGGGCGGTCTCCTCGTACCCGAACAGCCCTGGCACGACGATGAATCCCCGCTCCTCGAAGTGCGCCCTCCCGCCCGGTGCCTGCCGCGCGGGGCGACGGCCGTGAGTACGACGGGCGTTCAGGGGTGGCGCGGCGGCGGAGGGGGGATGGTGGCGAGCCCCGGGGCCGGTTCGGGCCAGACCAGGAGAACCGGGCAGGGGGCGTGGTCGACGACGAAGCGGCCCGCCGGACCGAGGCTGTGCGGCCCGAGCCGGGAGCGGTCGCCGTCCCGGGCCAGCACCAGCAGGTCGGCCCTCTCGGCGGCGGCCACCACCGCCCGCTCGACCCGGCCCGCGCGCTCCTCGCGCACACAGGACCGGCCGAGGCGTTCGGCCGCCGCGGCCAGCAGTTCGGCCGCCGAGGAATCGCCCAGCTCCTCCAGCCGGACACCGGGATCGCGCTCCGGGTGCCCGCGGCCCAGCAGCCCCGCGAACGCGCCGTGCGCGACCCCGGGCACATCGGGGCCGCTGACGTGCAGCAGCACCACCTCGGCGGACTCCGGCGCATGCGCGCGCACGGCGTCCACACAGGCGGGCCAGGTGCCCTCGACCAGCCAGGCGATCACACGCATCGGGTCGGCCTCCCGTCAGAGAACGTGCAGCGACCCCCACAGTGCCACCACCGCGACCGCGAGGGAGGACGGCACGGCGAGCAGCCCCAGCCGGGTGAACTCGCGGAGGTTCACGTCGTGCTCGTGCTGGTGCACGATCCGCCGCCACAGCAGCGTGGCCAGCGAGCCGGCGTAGGTCAGGTTCGGGCCGATGTTCACCCCGAGCAGCACGGCCAGCACCGCGCCGGGGCCGACCGGCACCGCGAGCGGCAGCAGGACCAGCACCGCGGGCAGGTTGTTGACGATGTTCGCGAGGACGGCGGCCAGCGCGGCGGTCCCCAGCAGCGCGGGCAGCCCGGTGCCGCCCGGCACGACGTGCCCGAGCACATCGGACAGCCCGTTGTCCACCACCGCCCGCACCACGATGCCCAGCGCCAGCACGAACGCGAGGAACGCCGGGGCCGCGGCCTTCACCACGGTCAGCGGGGTCGCCTCGCGCCGCGCCAGCGCCCGCCCGGCCAGTACCAGCGCGCCGGCCGCCGCCACCCAGGCGGGCTCGACGCCGAAGGCCGAGGCCACCACGAACCCGGCCAGCGTGCAGACGACGGTCACCACCGCGAACCGGGGGAAGACGGGCGGCTCGCCGGTGTCCCGGCCCGCCGGGGCCGCCGCCGCGAGGTCACCGGCGAAGAACCGCCGGAACACCAGGTACTCGACGCCGATCGCCGCCAGCCACGGCAGCGCCATCAGCGCCGCGAACCGGGTGAAGCTCAGTCCGCTCGCCGCGAACGCCAGCAGGTTCGTCAGATTGGACACCGGCAGCAGCAACGACGCCGTGTTCGACAGATGCGTGCAGGCGTACACATGTGGCTTGGGGCGTACGCCGGTGCGCGCGGCGGTGGCGAACACCACTGGGGTGAGGAGCACGATCGTGGCGTCCAGGCTGAGTACGGCGGTGATCGCGGAGGCGAGCACGAAGACCGCCGTGAGCAGCCGTACCGGACGCCCGGCCGCCCAGCGGGCCATCCACGCCCCGCAGGCCCGGAAGAGCCCCTCCACGGCACAGAAGTGGGCGAGCACCAGGACCGCCGCGAGGAAACCGACCACCGGCCCCAGCCGCTCCACCTCCGCGCGGGCGTGATCGAGGGAGATGGCGCCGGAGACGATCGCGATCCCGGCGGCCGGGACGGCCATCACCGCCTCGGGCCACCCGAAGGGGCGTACGACGGCGAAGACGAGTACCGCGAGGAGCAGTACGGCCGAGAGTGCTTCGGCGAGCGGGCTGTTCAGGGCGGGTCCCTCCGGAATCGATCACGCTTTCCCGCCCATGAAAACAGATGCCCCGGCCGCCCGATGACGGCCGGGGCGGGACGCGTCAGGGAGCGGTGCCGGGGCTGAGCACGCTGAGGGACACGGACGAGGAGTTCCCGGAGACGGGCACCTCGCCGCCCGTCCACGTCACCTTCAGATGGTCCCGTTCATCCGGAGGGGTGATCAGCAGCGCGGCCGGTTTCGCGGTCTTCGCGCCGCTGACCCCGGGATTGGAGAAGGACAGCCCGGCCCAGGCGCTCTGGCCCGGCCGAAGGGTGACGGTCGTGGCGGAGCCCGACGCGCGCCGGGGGTCGGGTCCGAGCTGGGCGCCGCTCGCGTTCACGAAGGCCGCGCCCGGGAAGCCGCGCACCGTGCAGGTGCGGCCGGAGGCGTTGGTGAGCACCAGGGGGAAGTTCTCCTGTCCGGCGCCCGGGTCGTTGCGGCCCACGGAGGCGCGCAGTTCGGAGGTGTGGCAGCGGGTGCTCGCCACGGGGGTCGTCCCGCCGCCGCCCGAGGTGGCGGTCGCCCGGGACGCCGCCGTCGAGGGGGCGCCGGTGGGCGCCGAGGAGGCGGGGGAGGAGGTGGCCGCGGTGCCGGACGCCGGTGGCGTCGAGTCGCCGGTCGCGGGCGCGGCCGTACCCGAGGCCGTCATGGGCGGATTGCTGTGCACGGTCTGGCCGTTGCCACAGGCGGTCAGCAGGCCCAGCACGGCGACCGAGCCCGCGAACAGGGCCCCGCGCCGCGCGGACCGTGGGGTGTACACCATGTCGCTCAACACTCCTGGAGGATCGGGGCACGCGGTGGACGCGTGCCTACGGTGCCGAGTGCGCCGTCACCCCACTCCGATGCACGGACCGTGGGAAAAGTTCGGAACACAGGGGTTCTTTTCCCCGCTTCGGCCCCCGGCCGACCCCTCAGCGCACCCGCAGTGAACGCAGTACGCCATCGGTGGCGTCGCCGTCACCCCGCTGGCGTAGCTGCACATAGACCTGCGGCTCGGCGGCGCCGCCCGCCGGGACCAGCGCGGACTCGGTGATCGAACCGCCGTCCGGACAGCCGGTCCAGGCCCGCACCAGCCCGCGCCACCCGGTGCTGCGGAAGCCGCGGCCGCCGGCGTAGCGGCAGCCGGTGTGCGCGAGCCCCTTCACCCGGGCGGTGACATCGCCGTGCTCGCTGACCCCGACGAACACACCGTCGACGGGAGCGCCGAGGTCGGGCCAGCGGGACAGGCTGGACGCCACCACGAGACCCGGCTCGTGCCCCGCGCGCAGGCCCAGCGCGCGCGGGTCCCAGCCGGAGTCGCGCAGTTCGCGGTCCCAGGCGGCGGGCACCCGGACACTCACCCTGCCTTCCGAGTCCGCCACCCGGGCCTGCTCCGCGGTGCCGCCACGGTGGATCACCACGGTCACGGTGACCGCCGCGACCGCCGCCGCGACCAGGGCGGCCACGGACAGCGTCACCGCGTTCAGCCGGCCGCGCACCCTGTCCGGTCGCCGCAGCCCGGACCCCGCCGCCAGCCGGTCCAGCTCGGCCGCGAACTCCCGCGCGCCCGGCCAGCGTCGGGCCCGGTCCGGCTCCAGCGCGCGCATCAGGGCCCGCGCCACGTCGTCGCCGAGGGCAGGGCGCAGCCGCGCGGGCGGTACCACCCTGCCCGGCGGACCCGGCACGCTCCCGGTGACCAGCTCGTAGCCGACCGCGCCCAGGCTGTAGACGTCGGCCCGCTCGTCGATACCCGCGCCGGGCTCCGCCTGCTCCGGCGGCCGGTAGCCCGCCGAGCCCGCCGCCAGGGTGAGCACCGAGCCCTGCGCCAGGCTCTTGGCGAGCCCCAGATCGGCCAGCAGCACCCGCCGGGTGCCGTCCGGGGCGGTGTGCAGCAGCACATTGGTCGGCTTGATGTCGCGGTGCACGATCCCCGCCTCGTGCAGCGCGGCGGCGGCCCGCGTCGCCTCCGCCGTCAGCGCCAGCGCCTCCGGCACCGGCAGCGGACCGTCCTCCAGCAGATCGGCGAGGGTGCCGCCGTCGGCGTACTCCATCACGAAGTACGGCCTGCCGTCCGGGAGTTCACCGATGTCGTAGACCTGTACGACCCGGCTGGACCCGGCCCGGCGCAGCAGCCGCGCCTCGGACAGGAAGCGGTCCCGGACGTCCAGCCGGTGCGACCAGTTCTCGGCGAGGACCTTCACCGCGACCGGGGCCTCCAGCTCCGGGTCGTGGGCGAGCCACACGGTGGCGAAGGCACCGGTGCCCAGCGGTCGTTCGAGACGGTACCGGCCGATCCGCTCCAGGGAGTGCATACGGCTATCATGCCTGCCCTGAGATCGACTCGAAGGGGGTCCGCGACGTGCGGGACGAGTCGCCGGTGGAGGAACTCGCCCGGCGTGCCGCCACCGGGGACGCCGAGGCCCTGGACCGGCTGCTGGCCGAGCTGCGGCCCGAGGTCGTACGCCGCTGCGGGCGCTTCCTGCCCTGCCGGGAGGACGCCGAGGAGGCCGCCCAGGACGTGCTGCTCCAAGTGGCCCGGCACGTGGGCACCTTCGAGGGCCGCAGCCGCTTCGGCACCTGGCTGTACACCGTGGTCGCCAACTGCTGCCGGCAGAAGTACCGCGAGCTGAAGCGGCGGGCCGCCGAACAGCCCGTCGCCATCGACCAGGAGCACGCCGTCGACCCGCGCACCACCAGCGTCATCGCCGGTTCCCGGGTGGACCTGCTGGAGGCGCTGGAGCGGCTGGAGCGGGAGCATCCGCAGCTGGTCGCGCCGCTGGTGTACCGGGACATCTGCCAGCTGGACTACGCCGAGGCCGCCGAGCGCGCGGGCATTCCGCTCGGCACCTTCAAGTCCCGTCTGCACGAGGCCCGCAGACAGGTGCGGCCCTGGCTCACGGGCTTCTGACGACGGCTACCGGTCCTCCTCGAACAGCGGCAGCTCCGCCCAGATCGTCTTGCCGCCCGCGGTGTGCCGGCTGCCCCAGCGCTGGGTGAGCTGGGCGACCAGCAGCAGCCCCCGGCCGCCCTCGTCGAAGGTCTTGGCCCGGCGCAGGTGCGGGGCGGTGGGACTGGTGTCGGAGACCTCGCAGGTCAGCGTGGTCGCGTCATGGATCAGCCGGAGCCGGATCGGACGGGCGCCGTAGCGGATGGCGTTGGTGACCAGCTCGCTGACCACCAGCTCCGCTGTGAACGTGGCCTCGTTGAGCCCCCAGACGTCCAGCTGCTCCACCGCCTTCTTGCGGATCGGCCCGACCAACGCCGGGTCCGCCGGGACGTCCCAGCTCGCCACCTGGGAGGCGGGCAGGCCCTGGGTGCGGGCGAGCAGCAGCGCCACGTCGTCGGAGGCGCCGCCGGAGGGCAGCAGGGTGTGCAGGATGTGGTCGCAGGAGGCGTCGAGCGAGCCGGCGTGCGCGCCCAGCGCCTCGAAGAGCATTCCGCGTCCGACGTCGCTCTCCCGCTCCCGGGACGTGACCAGGCCGTCCGTGTACAGCGCGAGCACGGTGCCCTCGGCCAGCCGCACCTCGGCGGACTCGAAGGGCAGCCCGCCCAGGCCCAGCGGCGGTCCCGCGGGCAGTTCCAGCTCGTGCGGGCGGCCGCCCGGCGGCAGCAGCACGGGAGGCGGATGCCCGGCGCGGGCCAGCGTGCAGGTCCGCGACACCGGGTCGTACACCGCGTACAGACAGGTCGCGCCGACCCCCGCGCCGCCGTCGCCGGCCTCCTCCGCGAGCCGCAGCACCAGGTCGTCCAGGTGGGTCAGCAGTTCGTCCGGGGCCAGGTCGATGTCCGCGAGGGTGCGTACGGCGGTGCGCAGCCGGCCCATGGTGGCCGAGGCCTGGATGCCGTGCCCGACCACGTCCCCGACGACCATCGCGACCCGCAGTCCGGACAGCGGGATCAGGTCGAACCAGTCGCCGCCCACACCCGCCCGCGCCGCCGGCAGATAGCGGGAGGAGGCCTCCAACGCGGCCGTGTGCGGCAACGTGCGGGGCAGCAGGCTGCGTTGCAGGGCGAGCGCGGTCTCCCGCTCGCGCGAGTAGCGCCGGGCGTTGTCGATGCAGACCGCGGCCCGGGTGGTGATCTCCTCGGCCAGCATCCGGTCGTCCGCGTCGAAGCCGTCCGGGCGCCGGTGCCGGATGAACACCGCGACACCCAGGGTGAGGCCGCGGGCCAGGACCGGGACCGACATCGCGGAGTGGATGCCGAAGAGGCGCACCGACCGGGTGCGCGCGCTGTTCCAGTTCATCCAGGCGCCCATGTCGCCCGCGATCTTCGAGGCGATGATGGTGCGGCCCGCGGTCAGCGAGTCCGCCTGCGGGGAGCCGGCCGGGTAGCGCTCGGTCTGCCCCGGCTTCATCACCGCCTCCGGCACCCCCTCCAGGATCGAGCGGTGGGCGGCCCGGCGCAGGGTGACCGGGGTGGCGACGCGGGCCGGCGGCTCACCGCCGTACTCCTCGGGGTCCAGCAGGTCGATGGTGACGAAGTCGGCGAGCGCCGGCACGCACATGTCGGCCAGTTCCTGCGCCGTGCGGGTGACGTCGAGGGTGGTGCCGATGCGCACGCTCGCCTCGTTGACCAGCTGAAGCCGCTGCCGGGCCCGCTGGTTGTCGCTGACGTCGTGCGCGGCCAGGCACACGCCGCGCACCCGGCCCGCCCGGTCCTTCACCGGGGCCATCCGGGCGAGCCAGGCGTGCGCCCGGCGCTCGCCGCTCGCCCGCATGAAGGTCTGCACGTCCAGCGGCCGGCCGGTGGCCAGCACCTCGCGCATGCCCCGCGCCAGCTCCTCGCTCTGCGGACCCTCGACCAGCTCCGTGAAGCGCAGGCCCCGCGCGTGCTCCTCCGGAAGCCCGGAGAGCGCGGCCATGGCGTCGTTCATCCGGCGCAACCGCAGCTCCTCGTCGTACACCGCGACGGCGCACGGCGACTGGACCAGGCCCGCCTCGGCCAGCGGATCGTCCTCGGCGGGCGGCTCCGTGCCGGTCAGCGGGGCGACCAGGGTCCACCGGCCCCCGGCGCCGTCGGCGGCCCGGTGGTGCCGGGCGAGCAGCCACACGTCGACGCTGTGGCCGTCGCGGTGACGCAGCGCGAGCGTGCCGTGCCACTGCGGGCCCCGGGGCAGGGCGGGGGCGGGGCCGGTGAGCAGATCGGTGGCGGGGCGGCCCACGACGGCTTCGGCGGGGTGGCCGAGCAGGCGCCGCGCGCCCTCGTTCCACTCCACCAGCGTTCCGTCGTCATCGATGACAGCTCGGGCCGTCGCCGCCTTGTCGAACGGATAGCCCCGGCTCATCGTCGCCGCTCCCAAGCGCACACTCACAGTGATCAGGTGGCACGTCTCGCGGCTTCCAGCCTAGTGCTTCGCGTACGGGGGTGAGCGCCGGGGCGGTGGGGGCGGATCTGCGCCGCGCCCTGCCGTGGCGCCGCGGGAGACGGCCGCCGCACCGCTGGGGGAGACGGCCGCCGCGCCGCTGGGGGAGACGGCCGGCGCGGTGGTCACTTCGCGTCGTGGAAGACCAGGCCCAGTGTGCGCCGCCGTCCGGAGCGTACGGTGCTCACCCCGTGCCGCATCGCGCCGGCCGACCAGCCGCGGCGGGAGCGCACGGGGCGGTCCCGGGTGGTGAAGACCAGCCCGTGCCCCTGGCGCAGGGCGGTCGCCGTGCCCCGGGACTGGGCGCGCGGCCGCTGTTCGACCATCAGGAACTCGCCGCCGGTGTAGTCGCCGCCGTACACGTCCAGGGCGATCACCACCTGGAGCGGGAAGACCAGGTCCCCGAACACGTCGCGGTGCAGTGCGTTCCAGTCGCCGGGACCGTAGCGGAGCAGGATCTGCGCCGAGCGGTCCTGGCCCGCGGCGTGGCAGCGGTCCAGCCACTCCTCCAGGGTGTCGGGCCAGGGCGCCGGGCGGCCGAGACGGGACGCCCAGTCCCTGGCGAGGGGGAGCAGCCGGGGGTAGAGCGCGGCGCGCAGTGCGGCCACCGGGGCGGGCAGGTCGTGGGTGAAGTAGCGGTACTCGCCGGAGCCGAACCGGTGCCTGGCCAGATCGACCGTGGTGCGGAACAGCCGCGGTTCGTCGTACAGGGCGGCCAGATCGGCGCACTCGGAGGGCGTCAGCAGCGGCCCGGTGGCGGCGCAGCCGAGCGCGTCCAGCTCCGCCGCGAGCGATGCCCAGTCCGTGCCGGCCACCCGGCGGCGGGCCTCGGCCGGGGTGAACCTCATCAGCGGTGACTCCTTGGACTCTTCGGTGGTGTGTTCTCGGATCAGGGCGGCCTGGAGCGCGCCCTCGTGGGTGAGCAGCCGGACCTTGGCGTCGGTACCGCCCGCGTACCCGCGCATCGAGCCGTCCGCGCCGATCACCCGGTGACAGGGGCGGACCAGCAGATGGGGGTTGGCGCCGAGGGCCCGGCCCACGGCCTGGGCACGGGCCCTGGGCAGGCCCAGGCGCGCGGTCAGTTCGCCGTAGGTGATCGTCGTCCCGTAGGGGATGTCCTCCAGGGCCCGCCAGACCGCCCGCTGGAACGGCGTCCCGGTGGCGGTGAGGGGCAGTTCGAAGCGCGGGAGCCGGCCCGCGAAGTACGCGTCGAGCTGCCGGTGCGCCTCGGCGAACGGGCGGTCGTCACGCTCCCCGGACGGGTTCTCCCCGGCGGGCAGGGACAACGAGGTGAGGGTGAACCCGGCGGGGGAGCGCGCCCCGGTCAGCAGCAGCTCGCCCAGGGGACTGGGGTGGAGGGTGTGGACGGTGCTCATCGGTCCTCCTCGGAAGGTTTCCGTTCCGCGGTCGAGTCTGCCGCGCCGAACGGCTTGGTACCGGCGGGGATCGGACATGGCCCTGCGCCGCCCCGGGTAAGAGTCGGTACCGCAATGGATATGAGCTGACCTGCGGATATTTACGACTGAGTACCCGAGGGGTACGGTTTGGCCCATGCCAGCTCTCAACGTGGAGTTCAGTGACCGGGAACTAGAGGACCTGCGGCAGATCGCCAAGGAGCGCGGTACGTCGATGAAGGCCCTCGTCCGCGAGGCCGCCGCCGCCGACATCGCCCGGCACCGGGCGCTGAAGGAGGGCGCCGAGGCGTTCCGCAGCTTCTTCACCACGCACGCCGAGGAGTTCGCCGCCGCGTTCCCCGAGGACGAGCCGCCCGCGCGGGGCGAGGCCGCCTGAGTGATGCCGCCCGTCATCCATATCGATGTCCCGTGGCTGCTCCAGCGGCACGAGGAGGTCCTGCCCGAACAGCCCGCGGTCGACGACTTCTCCGCGCTGGTCGCCGCCGTCGCCCGGCACCGGGTGGACCCGCCCCGGCTCGGCGTGGACTCCGATCCCGCCTGGCGTGCCGCCGCCCTGCTGCACACCCTCGTCCTGCTCAAGCCGCTGCCCGCGGCCAACGCCCGCTTCGCCTGCGCCACCGCGGTCGCCTACATGTTCGTCAGCGGCGTCGGCATCGACCCGCCCTACGGTGCGCTGGTGGACCTCGCCCGTGATCTGATCTCCGGCAAGACGGATGTGTACGGGGCCGCCGACCGGCTCCGCTCCTGGCAGATCTGAACGTCCCCGCGCGGGAGGCCGGTCGGGACGGACCGTCCGCCGGCTTCCCGGAACGTACCCTGTGCGCCGCCCGCCGTCGGCCCCTGCCCGCGCCCGCCGCGCACAGTCTGTCCCGCGATCCGCGACTCCTGTCGCAGTCCGTCGGCCGGGAGGGAAGCTGGTGCGGCGGTGGCCGAGGTCACTGCCAGGACGCGCGTGGACGTACGCGACCGGGCCACCAACCGGCTCTTCACCGACCCGCCTGAACGCGGCCGCACCATCGGCACGGTGAGCGCCGTCGCCGGCCTCGTCTCCGGTGGCGGCGCGCTGCTCAGCGGTGCCCCGACCGACCTGATCGGCCGGCAGGCGCCGTGCTCTGCCTCGCCCTCGCGGCGGCCATGCCTCGCCACGCGCCCCGCCGGGGACGACTCGCCACGGATGCCTCGCTACGGACGCCCCGCCAGGGATGAGGCGCCGGGGACGCCTCGCTACGACGGGACGCGCCCCCGCTACAGCAGGGCCGCCTGGGCGGACTCGGCGACCAGCCGCGCCAGCGCCCGCTCGTCCTCCTCGGCGGCGGGCATGAACACCACCAGATGCTGGCCCGGCGTCTCCGCCACGTCCAGCTTGGTGTAGTTGAGGTCCAGCCGCCCGGCCGTCGGATGGCTGAAGCGCTTCAGGGTCGGCCGGAACGCCTGCACGGGGTGCTCGGACCACAGTGTGCGGAACTGGCCGCTGGACCGGGTCAGGGTGTCGATGAGCGCCGCGGTCCGCGGATCGTCGGGGTTGCGGCCCACCGAGATCCTGAACTGGCCGAGGATGTCGCGGACTTCGCGCTGCCAGTCGACCAGCAGCGACTGCATCTGCGGCCGGGTGAACAGCAGCCAGATGCTGTTGCGCTCCTCCTGCGGCAACTGGTCGAGACCGCCGACCAGGGAGGCGTAGGCGCGGTTCGCGGCCAGCAGGTCCCAGCTGTCGTTGATCACGTGCGCCGGGAACGGGTCGAGGGTCTCCAGCAGCTTGCGCAGGGTCGGGTTGACCGCGACCGGCTCGGGCCGCTCGGCCGGCAGCGCCGTCTCCGCCAGGGTGAACAGGTGCCGACGCTCGGCCTGGGTGAGCTGGAGCGTGTGCGCGAGCGCCTCAAGGACCTGTCGGCTCACCCGGATGTCCCGGCCTTGTTCGAGCCAGGTGTACCAGGTCAGGCTCACGCCGGACAGCTGGGCGACCTCTTCGCGGCGCAGTCCCGGGGTACGGCGCCGCCGTCCGGGAGTCAGCCCGGCCTGCTCGGGGGAGAGCGCCTCCCGCCGGGACCGCAGGAACGCCGCAAGAAGCTCACGCTGCATGCCGGTCATACAAGCACCTTCCGAACGGCCTTGTCCTGGTGGTCATTACACCAGCATGACCGCCCCTCTGTACCCGCTTCACGAGGGGCCGCACGCTGTTTCCGTGACCACGTCATCCACCACCGCGGGTATCCACAGCCCCGCTCCCGCCTCGTCCTCGCCCGCCTGGGGAAGGCCCGTCGCCGTCCTCGCCCTCGGCTCGTTCGCCATGGGCACCGACTCCTTCGTCCTGGCCGGCATCCTCCCGCAGATCGCCCACGGCCTGCACATCTCCACCGGCGCCGCCGGGCAGACCATCACCGCGTTCGCCCTGACCTACGGGCTCGCGGCGCCCTTCCTGGCCGCGCTGACCAGCCGGCTGCCCCGCAAGCCCCTGCTCGCGGTCGCGCTCGCGCTGTTCGTGCTCGCCAACCTCGCCTCCGCCGCCGCGCCCAACCTGCCCTTACTGCTCACGGCACGCGTCGTCGCGGGCCTCGGGGCGGCCCTGTACACCCCGAACGCCTCCGCCGCCGCGGCCGCGCTCGCCGGGCCCGCCCGCCGCGGCCGCGCGCTGTCGGTGATCCTGGGCGGTCTGACCGTCGGCACCGTCTTCGGGGTCCCTGTCGGCACCGCCATCGGCCAGCACCTGTCCTGGGAGGCCGGCCTCGTCTTCGTCGCGGCCGTCGGCGTGCTGGCCCTGCTCGGCGTCCTGCTGGTGCTGCCCGGCCTGCCGATCCCGCCGGCGATCCCGCTCGCTCGGCGGTTCGCCGTGCTGGCCAACCGGCGGGTCTTGGCGATCGTCGCCTTCATGCTCCTGGCCAGCGGCGCCGGCATCATGGTCTACACCTACACCGCGACCGTGCTCGGGCAGATCGCCCACATCCACGGCACCGGCCTCGCGACCGCGTTGCTCGCCTGGGGCGTCGGCGGCGTCTTCGGCTCCTTCGGCAGCGGCTGGCTCACCGACCGGCTGGGCGCCGCACGCACCCTCACCCTCGCCACCGCCCTGCTGATCGTCACCCTCGCGGCGCTCACGGTTAGCACCTCGATGGTCGCCGTGATCGTCGTCATGGTGCTCAACGGCGCCGCCGGCTGGGCCGTGGCCACGCCGAACAACCACCGGCTGACCGCGCTCGCGCCGACGCTGCCCAGCGTCGTGATCTCCTTCAACTCCTCCGGCATCTACCTGGGCCAGGCCCTCGGCGCGGCCCTCGGCGGCATCCTGGTCGACCGCGGCGTGACCGCCCGCGTGCTGTGCCTGACCGGCGTCGGCATCGCCCTCGTGGCCGGGGCCGTGCACGCCCTGATCCCGCGCCCGGCCCCGGAGTCCTGAACGCCGTGGAACGGCCCGGAGGTTCACCCGTCCCCACGCGCCCGAGCCGGCGACCGGCAGGAGACTGCCGGTCGCCGGCTTTCGCGTGCGTGCCTCGGCGGGGCGGCCGCGGCGGTGATCACCGCATGAACACGAGGAGTCATGGAGGCGGTCTCGGGCGGCCGCGCCGGAATGTTTCCGGACGATTAAATAACCGCTTATTTTCAGCCGATTGACGACTTCCCAGGGGCGGCCGCCGCCCAGTTCCCGGGTCCCGTCGTTCGAATTCCGTGACTTCACGCCACTGCTTCAACACGAAAGGTTACCGAAACGTGTGGGGTCGATGTGTGTTTCGGCGGGGGACTCGGCAGAGTGGCGCTCGCCGCTCCGACGTCCCACCGGAAACGGAGCCGGCACCCGTCTAGTTCGAGCGGAAGGATGCACACCATGCGGAACACCGCGCGCTGGGCAGCGGCCCTCGGCCTCACCGCCGTCGCCGTCTGCGGCCCCCTGACCGGGGCCGCCGTCGCCGCCCCGGACGCCGCCCCGGCCTCGCTCTACGCCCCCTCGGCGCTGGTGCTGACCATCGGCCACGGCGGCGACGCGGCCACCGCGACCCCCGAACGCGCCGTCACCCTCAGCTGCGCCCCGGGCGCCTCCGGTACCCACCCGGCCGCCCCCGAGGCCTGCGCCGAACTGCGCGCCGTCGGCGGCGACTTCGACGCCCTCACGGCGCGCGAGGACGTGTGGTGCAACAAGCTGTACGACCCCGTGGTCGTCACCGCCCAGGGTGTGTGGCAGGGCCGGCGGGTCTCCTATGAGCGGACCTTCGGCAACTCCTGCGAGCGGGACGCCGTCGGCGGCAGCCTCTTCGCGTTCTAGCGAAGGCTGCCCGAGGACCGGGATCGCAGGGGCTCCGTGGCCACCGGATCAGGACCGTGACTGGGGAGTGCGGCCCTCTCGGAGCGGGGTACCCGCGATCTCGCGCCGGACCGTCGGGCGAAGTGGGGTCGCCCGTCGGCTTGCCGGCACACTGAGCCGCTCCCCGGGCAGGTCCGTGGGGGGCCTACCGGGGAGCGGCGAAAAACGAACGGTGCTCAGGCCTTGCGGCGATGACTTGTGTCGCACCAGGGGTAGCGACGACTGCGTCGGCAGGTGCACAGAGCGACACGGAAACGGTCCGAGGACACCGTCGTACCGTCCTCCAGTTCGACCTCGACCGGCCCCTCCACGAGCAGCGGACCCCGCCGCTGCACGGTGATCCGGCGGGCGCGGCCGGCGGGTTCGTGGGCGCGTTCAGCGGGTTCGTTCGGCACGGATCACCACCAGCTCTTCCGTTCTCTCGTGCGGCGCGAGCAGCCCGCGTCGGCGCAGCCACTCCTCCCGGGAGCGCAGCACCGGACCGAGGTCGATCCAGCGCCGCCGCACCACCGCGGCCTTCAGGCCCGCGTCGCGCAGCAGTTCCAGGGAGCGCTCCGGATCGCTCAGCGCGGACTGCACGAGCAGCACCACGCCCCGGGGGCCGAGCAGCGGGGGCGCGTCCCGGCAGATCCGGTCCAGCAGCAGCCGCCCGTCGTGGCCCGCGTCCCAGGCCCGGGACCGGCCGCGCGGCCCGTGCCCGGAGTGCGGCGCGGGCACGTAGGGCGGGTTCGCGAGGATCACGTCGTACGTCCGTCTGCGCACCGGGGTGAAGAGGTCGCCGCGCAGGATCCGCACCGGCACCCGGGTCAGCCAGGCATTGAACCGGGCCGTCCACACCGCCCGTCGGGACACGTCCACCGCGGTCACCTCGGCACCCCGCCGGGCCGCCGCGAGCGCCAGCGCCCCGCTTCCGGTGCCCACGTCGAGCACCCGCGCCCCGGTCGGCAGGGCCTCCTCGCGCAGTGCCTCGGCCAGCAGCGCGGTGTCGTCCTGAGGGGCGTAGACACCTGGAATCAACAAAGTGATCACATTCCGCGAGTACCCGGACATGACGGATATATGGGTCATATCGCGCTCGGCTGCCCGAGGGGGACGCGCAGCGCGGACCGCCCTGCGCGCCACGCGTCCAGCAGCCGCCTGGCGAGCCGGTCCTCCAGGTACTCGGTCGCGTCGACGCCGAAGGCGATGTCGGCCGCCAACTCGGGCTCCTCCTCCAGTAGTCCGCCGATGACCTCGTGGCGGACCACCTGCTCGTGCACCGCGTCCGCCTCCACGTGCTCGTCGTAGAAGAACTGCGCGGCCTCTCCCGCGCCGGTGCGGCGCAGCGCCTCGGCGAGCCGCCGGGAGCCGGGGGAGGAGGTGATCTCCACCTCCGCGAAGTGGCCGACCAGTGCCCCGCGCAGCGCACGGTGCAGGCCGAACAGGGACATCAGGTTGACGACGGCCAGCATCTCGGCCGGGGCCGCGTCCAGGTAGCGGCCGTACTCCGCGTCCAGGTCCAGGTCCCGCATCAGATCGGCGAACAGGCGCGCGTGCACCCGTTCGGCCCGGCCGCCGCCGAACTCGTCGTACTCCACCGCCGCCATCGCCGCCTTCGCCCGGCCCCACAGCCGGGGCAGCACCCAGGCGTGCGGATCGGCCTCCTTCAGGTGGTACAGGGAGCGCTGCGCCGCGTACTCCCGCAGCTGCCACGACTCGCCCTCGGCGCACAGGAAATGGGTGACGCCGGTGCCGTCGACCGGTTCCACCAGGAGCGCGCCGAGCGCGGCGTCCAGGCTCTCGTGCACCGGCGTGTCGGCACGCAGCGCGGCCAGGAAGCGGCGCTCCAGCAGGGCCCGCAGGCGCAGCAGGTCCGGGTCCCACTCGGCCTCGGGGGGCACGCCCGCGAAGCCGCGGTAGTGCAGCTCGTAGCAGAGGTACAGGGCGAGCTGCGCGTCGTCGCCGTAGGGGTCCTCGGCGCCGGTGGGTTCGGGCAGCGGTCCGGCGCCGCGCAGATGGCCGACGAGCGCGGCGGACAGCGGTCCCCGCGCGGGCGGCAGCTCGGGTCCTCGTGGGTTCATGGCGACCGGGTACCCGGGCTCGGCCAGGTCAGTGCCGCCGTCCGGGTGCCGTCCGGTCACCCTGGGACTGCTCCTGGGCCCCCGCGTTCGGGGTGAGGGCGTCCGCCGCCTCGCCTCCGCCGTCGCCCTTCTCGCCGTGCCGCTCGGCCTCCCCGACCTCGTGCAGCACTTCCTCCAGCGCCGTCTCGGGCCGTTTCTCGTCCCCGCCGGACATGGCGTCTCCTTTCGCCGGGGTCGTCCTGATCCGCACCGGCTACCCGCTGCGGCCGTCCCCAAGCGTGGCCGAGGGGCCGCCGTCTCCCTGCGGACGGCGGCCCCTCGGCTCGGCCGGCCCCTCGGTTGCTCCTCCGGCGGGACGGCTCCTCGGGCGCGGCCCGGCTCGGCGGAGCGCGCGGACCGGGGCTGTCCCAGGACGCGGGCGGTCACATGTGGACGACCGTCGCCGTGCCCGCGTCCTGGCGCGGCACCCCGCGCCGGTAGAGCAGGAAGGCGAGTACCGCGCCCGCGGCGAAGAAGCCGGCCGACCACCAGAAGGCGGTGGTGTAGCTCTCGATCGTCGCCTGTGCCTGGACCAGCTTGCTGGTGGCGTCACGGCCGGCCACGTAGTGGGTCGCGGCACTGGTCGCGAGAGTGTTCAGCAGGGCCGTGCCGACCGAACCGCCCACCTGCTGCATCGCGTTGACGCTCGCGGAGGCCACGCCTGCGTCCTCGGCCGCGACCCCGCCGGTGGCCAGCTGCATGGCCGGCGGCATCACCAGGCCGAGGCCCAGGCCGGTCACGATCAGCTGCGGCAGGACGGCGCTGCCGTAGTGCGAGCCGAGGCCGATGCCGGTCAGCCAGGCCATGCCGGCCATGGCGATCGCGAAGCCCAGCGGGATGACCGCCTTCGGTCCGACCCGGGGCACCAGCAGCGTGGTGCCGAGCTGCGCGGCCACCATCAGCGCGCCGACCATCGGCAGGAACGCCACGCCCGTCCTCGTGGGGCTGAAGCCGAGGTTGAGCTGGAGGTAGTAGGTGAGGAAGAGGAACACGCCGAACATGCCGGCGCCGGTGATCAGCACCGCGAGGAAGGACGCCGCCCGGTCGCGGTCCAGCAGGATCCGCAGCGGCAGCAGCGGGTGCGCGGCACGGGTCTGCCACCAGGTGAACGCGGCGAGCAGCAGCCCACCCGCGAGCAGGAAGCCCCAGGTCAGCGGGGAGTGCCAGTGGTGCGTCTCGGCATTCGAGAATCCGTAGACCACGGAGAAGAGACCGGCGGCGACCAGGACGGTGCCGGGCACGTCCAGCTTGGCGTGTCCCGCGTCGCGGTGGTTGCCCAGCAGGATCCAGCCGCCCGCGAAGGCGACGACCGCGATGGCCACGTTCACGTACAGCGTCCAGCGCCAGTCCAGGGCGTCGGTGAGCAGCCCGCCGAGCAGCAGGCCGACCGCGCCGCCGGCGCCGGCGATCGCGCCGTAGACGCTGAACGCGCGGGCCCGCTCGCGGGCGTCGGTGAACGTCGTGTTGAGCAGGGACAGCGCGGCCGGCGCGAGCAGCGCGCCGAACGCGCCCTGGAGGGCGCGGGCGGTGACCAGCATGGCGAAGCCGTTCGCGGCGCCGCCGAGCGCGGAGGCCGCGGCGAAGCCGACGACGCCGACGAGGAAGGCCGGCTTGCGGCCGAACAGGTCGGCGATGCGGCCGCCGAGCAGGAGCAGCGAGGCGAACGCCAGCGCGTACGCGGTGACGATCCACTGCCGGTTGCCGTCGGAGAAGCCGAGGTCGCGCTGGGCGGAGGGCAGGGCGATGTTCACGATCGTCGCGTCGAGGACCACCATCAGCTGGGCGACGGCGATCACCGCGAGGATCCACCACCGCCGGGCGGAGGCGTCGTGCTGTGCGGCGACCCCTGCCCCCGTTCGGGGGGCGTCGGTCAGGGTTTTCTGGGACATGGGGAACCACTCCAGGGAAGTCGTTCACGCGTGGGACGTGCGCCGGACATAAACGAAACGGTTTCGTACGCCTTGAGGCTAGACGAGCCTCAGCGAAACGGCAACGTTTCGATGGTGCGCCCGGTGCGGCGCACCATGGACGACTTGGCGGGAACCCGGGAACCCCCGTCCGAGGGCCGCGCCCGCTTCACGCTCACCGATGTCCTCGGCGCGCCCGGCGACGCAGCGTCGCCGCCCTCCCCCCTCCCCCCGAGGCGCCCCGGTGCGGGCCTGGACCGCCCCGCCGCGCCCCCGTCCGCGGCGCTTCCACATGCGGGGAGTTTCAGGCTGTGGCGCCCTGGAAGCACCGCGAAGGTTCGGCCCAGGAGCTCGCGGACCCTGCACGCCGTCGCAGTGAGGTCGCCACCATGTCCCAAGCCCCGCCCCCCGCAGGACCGTCGAACCGCGCCCGGCCGGTGACGAAGTCCGGCCCGGCGGCGGCCCACGACGCCCGGCCCGCCGATCAGCCGGCCCCGCGCGGCACGGCCCTGGTGACCGGCGCGTCCTCCGGTATCGGCGCCGCCGTGGCCCGCCGGCTGGCCGCCGAGGGCGGCTGGCGCCTGGTGCTCAACGGCCGCGACCTCACCCGTCTGGAGCAGGTGGCCGCCGAGGTGTCGGCCGTGACCGTCGCCGCGGACCTCAACCGGCCGGGCGCCGACCGCAAGGTGGCCGAGGCCGCCCTCGACCACCTCGGCCGCGTGGACCTGGTCGTGGCGGGCGCCGGCGTCGGCTGGGCCGGAGACTTCACCGGCATGCCCCGCGCCCGCATCGAGGAACTCGTCGGCACCGACCTGCTGGCCACCCTGCACCTCGTGCGCGGCCTGCTGCCCCACATGGTCGCGGCAGGGTCCGGGCGGATCGTGCTGCTCGGTTCCGTCGCGGGCAGCGTCGGCGTGCGCGGCGAGGCGGTGTACTCCGCGGTCAAGGCCGGCGTGGCCGTGTTCGCCGACGCACTGCGCTACGAGCTGCGCGACACCGGCGTCGGCGTCACCCACGTGGTCCCCGGCGTGGTCGACACCCCCTTCTTCGACCGGCGGGGCGTCCCCTACCGGCGGTCCCGGCCCCGGCCGGTGCCGCCCGAGCGGGTCGCGGACGCCGTGCTCACCGCCGTACGGCGCGGCACGGACGAGGTCTACGTCCCCGGCTGGCTGCGGCTGCCCGCCCGGGTGCGCGGCGCCGCGCCGGGGCTCTACCGGCGGCTCGCCGCCCACTTCGGGTGAGCGACCGTGCTGACCGTCGGACTGGCTCTGTGCTCGGCGCTGGCGAACGCGGCCTCCTCGGTGCTGCAACGCCGGGCCGCCGCGGTGCACGCCCCGGCGGAACACGGCGGGGCGGGCGGGATGCTGCGGGGGCTGCTGCGGCTGCTGCGGCGCCCGGACTGGCTGGCGGGCGTCGGCCTGCTGATGCTGTCCGCCGTGCTCCAGGGCTGGGCGCTCGGCGTGGGCAGCCTCTCCCTGGTGCAGCCGCTGCTCGCCACCGAACTGCTGTTCACGCTGCTCGTGGGCAGCCTCGTCTTCCGGCGCCCCCCGGACCGCCGTACCTGGACGGCGTTCGTCGCCCTCGCCGCCGGTCTGGCCGTCTTCCTGCTGTCGGCCGCGCCGCGGCCGGGCCGCGCCGACGCGACGTCCCGGGCGTGGCTCATGGCGGGCGGAGTGGCCTGCTGTGTCGTGGTGCTGCTGGTGCTGGCCGCCCGTACGGTGCGCGGGGCGGCCCGCGCGGTGCTGTTCGGCCTCGGCTCCGCCGTTTCCTTCGCGACCACCGCCGCGCTGCTCAAGGAGACCGTGGGGCAGCTGCGGTTCGGGCCCGGTGTGATGTTCTCCCACTGGTCGCCGTACGCCACCGCCGCCGTCGGGCTCGCGGCCTTCCTGCTGCTGCAGAGCGCGCTCGGCGCGGGGTCGCTGGCCGCGTCGCAGCCCGCGCTCACCCTGGGCGACGCGCTCACCAGCGTGGCGCTCGGCTGGGCGCTGTTCGAGGAGTCCGTGCAGCTCGGGCTGCGGATCATCCCGGAGATCATCGGCATCGCGCTGATCGGCGCGGGCAGCATCGGACTGGCGAACGCGCCCTCCGTCCGCCGGGGCTGGGACACGCCCGGCGAACGGGACGGCAGGCACCGGCGGACGCGCCATGAGTGAGCACGCGGCCCCGCCGTCCGCCCGCGCCCTTCGCGCGGCGGCCACGCTGCTGCCGCTCGCGCTCGCGGGCGCCCATGCCGCCCCGGCCGCCACGTGGCTCCCGGGCGTACGGCAGCGGCTGTTCCCCCGGCTCGCGGGCACCGGGAGCCACGACCACGTGGCCCTGACCTTCGACGACGGCCCCGACCCGGTCGCCACGCCGCGCTTCCTCGACGCGCTGGACGGGCTCGGTGCGCGCGCCACCTTCTTCGTGCTCGGCGAGCACGCGGCGCGCCATCCGGCGCTGGTCACGGAGACCGCCCGGCGCGGGCACGAGGTCGCGGTGCACGGCTGGCACCACGACCGGCCCTGGCGCCCCGCCCTCGCCCGCGAGTCCGAGGGCGTCGCCCGAGCCGCCCGCGCGGTACGGGACCTCACCGGCCACCGCCCCCGCTGGTACCGCCCGCCCTACGGCATCCTCACCTCCCCCCGCTGGCTGGCCGCCCGCCGCGCCGGCCTGCGCCCGGTCCTCTGGTCCGCCTGGGGCATGGACTGGCGCGCGGAGGCCACCCCGGAGTCGGTCCACGCGCTGGTCACCGCGCAGCTGTGGGGCGGCGGCACGATCCTGCTCCACGACTCGGACCGACTGGCCGCGCCGGGCTGCTGGCGGTCGGCCCTCGCCGCGCTGCCGGCCATCGTCGGGGACTGCCGGGAGGCGGGGTTGACGGTGGGGCCGTTGCGGGAGCACGGGCTGGGCTGATCCGTGGACGGCGGTTTCGGCGAATGCCCCGGCACCTCGGTCGGCCGGTCGAGCGCGCGACGGGCGGCTGTCGGCGCGTGCTCGACCGCCGCGTCGGTTCGGTCCGGCTGCCGCTGCCGCTGCCGCTGCCGCCGCCCGGACCGGACGATCTCCAGCCGGGACCTCTCGTGGTCCCGGACGTGCCGCGCGGCTGCTTGCCGAGCTGCGCCCGGGCCGCTCCCGGGTCCTGGCGCCTTCCCCGTCGGCACGTGTACGGCTCCGGTACGCCCTGTGGCGCGTGCGGAACACCGCCCGGAACCGGCCGCGCGGCCCCGCCCGTACCCGTCGGTCGACCCGACTGGCCGCCTCCTCCATGGCGTCGGGCCCGGTCCGTGCCACAGTGAAGCGGAGGCGCGCGTTCATGTCGGGCCCGCACGCGCGCCGCGGTGAGTACGGGAGGTGCCGTGAGTCGGTGGCGGCGCGGCCTGCACCGCGCATGGGCGTGGATCCGTCTCCAGGCCCTGTTCGAGCACGGCCGGGAGCTGGAGCTGATGCACCGGGCCATGGGTTTCGCCACCCTGGCACTGGTGACGCTGGCCCCGCTGCTCATCGTGGTCGCGGCCGCCGACCCGCTGGTGCAGGGCGGGTTCGCCTCCTGGCTGACCGACGGCATGGGGCTGTCCGGACGGTCGGCGCGCGTGGTCACGGACGTCATCAGCCCTCCGCACAGCGTCATCGGCACCACCAGCGCCTGGAGCGCCCTCCTGCTCGCCGTGTTCGGCGTGTCCTTCGGCGGCAGCGTGCAGAACGCCTACGAGCGCATCTGGGGCCTCGCCGCCGGGCCCTGGCACCGGGTCTGGCGGCAGGCCACCTGGCTGGTCGTGCTGACGGCGTACCTCTACCAGGAAGTCGCGACCAAGGCGGCGCTGCACGGCTCCCAGCGGATCATGCTGTCCGGGGTGAGCGGGGTGCTGTTCTTCTGGTGGGGGCAGCACTTCCTGCTGGGCAACCAGGTCCGCTGGCGCGAACTGCTGCCGGGCGCGCTGGCCACCGTGGTGGGCCTCGCGGGCCTGCGCGCCTTCTCCTACCTCGTCTTCACGCCCCTCATCGTCACCAACGCCCTGAGCTACGGCGCGGTCGGCACCGTCCTCGTCCTGGAGTCCTGGCTGATCGGCGTCGGCTTCGTCATCTACGGCGGCGCCGTGTTCGGCCGCTGGTTCTGCGAGCACCACTGGATGCCGGTCCACCACCGTGACGAGGACGAGGAGTCCTAGTGCCCGGCCGGAAACCGTTGCCCGAGCCGGGTGTGGTCGTCGCCCCGGGCATGGCGGGGTGGCGTGTCGACCCGCGGACGTCGCGTCGCCTCACCGGAGAGGGCCGGTCGGGCCCCGCGGCACCCTGTCGGCCCATCGCACCGGCGAGCCGTAGGCGGTCCACTGGAACCACCACCGGACGTCCGCAGGCAGAAGAGGCCCCGCCATGACCGGCACCACTCACCACACCAGTGGCACGACCCAGGCGCGAGAAACCGACGTGCACCGACTGGAGGTCACCCATGTCGGTGACGACGCCTACAGCGTCGACATCCGTGGGCACCGCGTCCAGGTCGACCAGCCCGTCGAGGCGGGCGGCACGGACACCGCGCCGACGCCCGTCGAGCTGTTCGCCGCTTCCCTGGCCACCTGTGTCGCCTTCTACGCGGGAAGCTACCTGCACCGCCACGGCCTGCCCCGCTCCGGACTGCGGGTCCGCGCGCAGTTCGTCATGGCCTCCGACTCCCCGGCCCGCGTCGCCTCCTTGCGGATCGTGATCGTCGCGCCGCCGGAACTTCCCGAGCGGCGCCGCGCCGGCCTGCTGGCCGTGGCCTCGCACTGCACCGTCCACAACACGCTCAAGCAGCCACCCGAGGTCGGCGTCGAGCTGGCGTGAGCCCCTGCCGGTGCCGACGGCCGTCCCGCCGGCACCGGCGTCGCGCCCTGCCTCCGCCGGGCGCGGCCACGCGGTGAGCACTTTGGGCGAGCTGTCCCTTCGCCCCTTCGCCCCTTCGCCCCTTCGTCCCCGCATCCCCTCGCCCTCGCCCTCGTCCCGGCGACCGGGGCCCGGCCGGGTCGGCGTCGGGCGCTCCGGTGAGCGCGGCGATCCCCGCAGCGGCTGCGGCTGCCATGAACCCGTCCGGACACCGGTGCCCGCGGTGTCTCGGCTCGGGAGGATCGACCTGGTGACCGCCGGATGATGGGTAACCCGGATGGCACCGTCGCGTCACAGGCGACGAGCCGTCATCTCTGCCATGCTGACGCCGTGTCATCCGGCACGGCGGCCCTTGCGGGGGTTTCCCGCACGCTGCCACCAGCGCCGGGGCATCCGGCACTCCGGTGTTCGGCCGTACGCGCGGGCGGACAGTGGCCACGGACGTGCGCGCCGAGCGCCGGCTCGTCGGCACGCCCACCGCCTCCCCGGTCCGTGGAACCGACGACACGCCGTCGGCGGCGCGGGCGGCATGGGAGCCGCGGGTGCCCGGCGCTCGCCAGACCTCGCGCTCATCTCGGGGACCGACCCTCAGGGCGACGACCGCGTCCCCGCGGGGCCGCTTCGATTGACTCAGCGCGTGGAGGGCGCTCATGGCACAGACTCTTCCAGGGCCGGGCGAGCAGCAGGTCACCACCCGTGAACCTCGGGTGCCCTCGGGAGTGCGGATCCGGGACTACCTGACGACCACCGACCACAAGAAGATCGCCCACCTGTATTTCGTCACCTCGTTCGGGTTCTTCCTCCTCGCCGGTGTGCTGGCGATGATCATGCGTGCGGAACTGGCTCGCCCGGGCCTGCAGATCGTCACCAACCAGCAGTACAACGAGCTGTTCACGATCCACGGCACGATCATGATGCTGCTCTTCGCGACCCCCACGTTCGCCGGGTTCGCGAACGCCGTCATGCCGTTGCAGATCGGTGCCCCGGATGTCGCGTTCCCGCGTCTGAACGCTCTGTCGTACTGGCTCTTCCTCTTCGGCGGCCTGGTCGTCCTGTCCGGCTCCTTCGTCGACCAGGGCGCGGCGCCTTTCGGCTGGTTCGCCTACGCACCCCTGAACGACGCGGTGCACTCTCCCGGCCACGGCGGTGACCTGTGGGCGATGGGGCTCGCGGTGGCGGGCGTGAGCACCACGCTCGGTGCCGTGAACTTCATCGCCACGATCGTGTGTCTGAGGGTGCCGGGCATGACCATGTTCCGGATGCCGATCTTCACCTGGAACATCCTGTTCACTTCGATCCTCGTGCTGCTGGCCTTCCCGGTGTTCACCGCCATCCTGCTCGCCCTGGTGGCCGATCGGGCCTACGGAGCGCACATCTTCGACTCCGCCTCGGGCGGCGCGCTGCTGTGGCAGCACCTGTTCTGGTGGTTCGGCCACCCGGAGGTCTACATCGTGGCACTGCCGTTCTTCGGCGTCGTCACGGAGATCATCCCGGTGTTCAGCCGTAAACCGGTCTTCGGATACGCCGGCATGGTGGGCGCGACGATCTCGATCACGATGCTGTCGGCCACCGTGTGGGCCCACCACATGTTCGCCACGGGCGCGGTGCTGCTGCCCTTCTTCGCCCTGATGTCCTTCCTGATCGCCGTTCCGACCGGGGTGAAGTTCTTCAACTGGATCGGGACCATGTGGCGGGGCAGTGTCTCCTTCGAGACGCCGATGCTGTGGTCGGCGGGCTTCCTGGTGACGTTTCTGCTCGGGGGGCTCAGCGGCGTCCTCATCGCCTCCCCGGCCCTGGACTTCCACCTGACCGACACGTATTTCATCGTCGCCCATCTGCACTACGTGCTGTTCGGCACGATCGTCTTCGCGATGTTCGCCGGCTTCTACTTCTGGTGGCCCAAGATGACGGGAAAAATGCTCGACGAACGCCTCGGGAAGATCCACTTCTGGACGCTGTTCGTCGGCTTCCAGACCACGTTCCTCGTCCAGCACTGGCTCGGTGAGATGGGGATGCCCCGCCGCTACGCGGACTACCTGCCGGCCGACGATTTCACCCTCTTGAACACCATCTCGTCGATCGGCGCCTTCCTGATCGGTCTGTCCACGCTCCCCTTCCTCTACAACGTGTGGAAGACCGCGCAGTACGCCACCGAGGTCGGCATGGACGATCCCTGGGGCTGGGGCCGCTCCCTTGAGTGGGCCACGTCGTGCCCCCCGCCCCGCCACAACTTCACCGCGCTTCCCCGCGTACGGTCCGATTCACCGGCATTCGATCTGCATCACCCCGAGGTGCGGGAGGAACTGGAGCCGCCGGCTCGCGGAACGGTCGAGCCGACCCCGGACACCTTGGGAGAGCAGAGCGAATGAAATCCGAGGCGTACCTCTTCGCCGGCGTCGCGCTGTTCTTCCTCCTCACCGACACGGCCTACATCTGGTTCGCGCGCGAACCCGCCGGCATCGCCGCGTTGAGCGTCTCGTTCGGCATGGCGTCGGTGATCGCGTTCTTCTGCATGATCAACTACCGGCGCAAGGGAGTGCGCCCCGAAGACCGACCGGACTCCGACATCCGCGAGCGCACCGGTACGTTGGACTTCTTCCCCCCGTACAGCGGCTACCCGGTCGTCACCGCGCTGGGCGCCGCTGTGATCGCCGTCGGCATCGTCTACGGCGTATGGATCATCCTCATCGGTTTCGGCCTCCTGTGGCCCGGAGTCTTCGGCATGGTCTTGCAGTTCGGAGACCGGGAGAGCCGGTGAGGTCTCTGAAGGACGGCCCGCCCGCCCGCCGGGGAGCGCGTCCGCCCCGGCTGCCCGTTGCCCCGTCGGGCCGGGGCCGCCGCCGGTCATTGCGCGAACGGTCCCATGCCGTGCATGATGCCTCGCATTGATCACGGGGCAGGGGTGCAACAACGGTGAACAAGGAAGCCCGCGACGGCGGAGCGGAATCGTCGGGAACGATCGGCCGAGTCCGCTACCGGGCTTCGTGGCAGCAGTCCCTGCCCCTGGCCGTGATCCTCGGCGCCGTCGTGCTGACGCAGTTGTCCAACCCTCTGCTGTGGGCGCACCAGCGGCCCGGACTGCCCGGCCTGCCGTTCGACGCGCGGGTCGTTTCCGTGGTGCTGCCGCTCCTCGTCGCGCTCGAACTGTGGGTGCTGAGCCGCTACGTCGGGGTGACCCTGACCCCTGAGGCGGTCGTCGTCCACAACCTGCGCCGCCGGACCATCCCGTGGACCCGCGTGGCCGAGGTCGCGGTCGAGCCGTTCGCCGGCGGACGGCGGGTGGTCCTCTACGAGACGGACGGACACCGCACCCCGCTCCGAATGCCCAGCTCCGGCTTCCTGTCCCGCGACCGCCGGTTCGACGAGAAGGCCGCGACCATCCGGAGCTGGTGGCTCGCCAACAGGGGCGCGGCCCGCGTCGAGGACACGACCGGTGGACCCGAGGTCTGGGGGGACACCCACGGCCGGCTGCCCGAGCGACTGGGGATGCGACCTGCGCCGAGCCGGTCGGTGCCCACGGTCCTGCTGCTCTGCTGGCTCGCGGCCGACGCGCTGATGGCGGGGTTCGCCGAGGGGCCCGGCTCTGCTCATCCGACGCTCCTCAGCCGGGTGCTCGGCGCACTGGTCGCGATCGCGCTGCTGCTGGGCGCGGGCTTCCTGAGTCTCGGCAGAGGCGTCGTCCTCACCGCCGACCACCTGGTCGTACGAGGGCTGCGGCCCCGAACCGTTCCCTGGGACGAGATCCAGGGGATCACCGTCGAGCGCCACCGCGGTGGGCGCAGGCCGGTCGTCCTCGGAGCGGACAGCCGCCGGACGCCCTTGCCGGTGCCGCGTGTCGGACGAGTGCTCTGGGACTCGGAGTTCGAAGCCAAGATCCGAACGCTGGGGGACTGGTGGCGCACCCACGCGGAGACCGGCACGACCGCGACCGACGCGGCGCTCCAGCCCTCGGACCAGCCGCCGCTCCTTCCCTACGGCGGGCCGCGTCTGTGGCAAAAGGGAGTGGTGGCCCTGGCCTGCGCCGTCCTCGGCTACGAGATCTTCCTGTCGGTCGTGGTCGGAGCCCTGTTCCTCGCCGTCGGCCGGTGAGAAACCCCCACTGCCCGGGTGACGGCGCGGCCGTCCGCCGCTGAACCGGCGGCGAGCCGGTTCGGTCACTCGTCGGCGTCGGCGCCGCCTGCCACCGGATCCGCCGTGCGGCCGGCGATCTGCAGACGCTCCTCCGCCGTCATGGGCGGTTCGACGCGGTCCCGGTAGTACCAGGAACTCAGCGACGCCCTGAGGCGGTGGCGCAGCGGTGCCTGGCGTCCGGGCGCCTTGAGCGGCCGGGGAAGCTCCCTGACCAGCAGGCGATAGCGGCGCGCCCGGTCGAGGCCCGTGTGGCGCTCGGCCATGCCGCCCGCAAGGTCCTGACGCACCACACCCGTCTCCTCCCCCTCCTGGTACAGATGCCGCTCGTGCAGTTGCAGCGCGAGGCAGACGCGGCGGGTGACGAGGTACGCGACGACGGGGCCGACGACGAGGGCGATGCGGAAGACCCAGGTGAGGGTGTTGACGGAGACGCCGAACAGAAAGGCCGTCACGTCGTTGCCGCCCGCCATGAGCAGCACGGCGTACGCGACGACGCCCGCCACCCCGAGACCCGTTCGCACCGGCCGGTCGCGGGGCCGGTCGCACAGATGGTGCTCCAGCAGGTCCCCGGTCACCCACCGCTCGAAGACGGGGTACAGGTACAGCACGACGAAGAGCAGTCCGGGCAGGACCACCGCGGGCAGGAGCACGTTCCACATGAAGGTGTGCCCGGCGATGTCGGTCTCCGCGGCCGGCATCAGCCGCAGGGCCCCTTCCAGGAATCCGACGTACCAGTCCGGTTGGGCGTCCGTCGAGACCTGGTCAGTGACGTACGGGCCGTAGTTCCACACGGGGTTGATCTGTGCCACCCCCGCCAGCAGCGCGGTGACGCCGAAGACCATCAGGGACAGCCCGGTCGACCTGACGGCGAACGAGGGGTACATGGGGTGCCCCACCACGTTCCGGTTGGTCTTTCCGGGGGCCGCCCACTGCGTGTGCTTCAGATAGACCACCAGGAACAGATGCACGGCGATGAGGGCGATCAGCAGGCCCGGGACGAACAGCACATGGAGGATGTAGAGCCGCTGGCCGAGCACCGTGCCGGGGTAGGCGCCACCCCAGGCGAAGAGCGCCAGGTACGTCCCGACGACCGGGATCGACAGCACGATGGTGTTGGCGGTGCGCAGGCCGGTGCCGGACAGGAGGTCGTCCGGGAGCGAGTAGCCGCAGAAGCCCTCCAGGAGGGCCAGCATGAACAGGGTCACGCCGATGACCCAGTTGAGTTCTCTGGGCCTGCGGAAGGCGCCGGTGAAGAAGATCCTGAGCATGTGGACGCCGATGGCGGCGACGAAGACGAGGGCGGCCCAGTGGTGCATCTGCCTGATCAGCAGGCCGCCCCGCACATCGAAACTCACATGGAGGGTCGAGTCGTACGCCTTCGAGACCAGAACGCCCTGCAACGGGCCGTACGAACCGGAGTAGGGCACCTGGGTCAGGCTCGGATCGAAATAGAGCGTCAGGTAACTGCCGGTGAGTACCAGAACGACGAAACCGTAGAGTGCGATCTCACCGAGCAGAAAGGACCAGTGGTCGGGGAATGCCTTGCGCAACAGCTGTCCGGCAAGCTCCGAGATCGGCGCGCGCCGGTCCATCACCACGTACGCCTGGAAGGCCGCCTGTCGCGCCTCCGCCCCCGTTCCGCGCCGCCGCCGCAGCATGCCGCACCACGCTCCTCCACGTCTTGTGCCGCACCGCGCAGCGCGCCCCGGTCGGCCGCGTGCCGGGGAGCGGCCGGGCGCCGCGTGCTTCAATCTTGATCGTGATCCCGAGGCGCGTGGCGCAGGCATGCCGAGGGCGCACGCTTTTCAGCGGTGATCGAGCGGGCGGATGTCCCCGTTCGTGTCCCGGCACACGACGCCGAGCGGTGCACAGAGCCACCAGGGAGTGGGAGTGGGCAGTCGGAGCGGCATCATCGAGGTACTGACGGCGGACCACCGGAGGATCCAACGCCTTGTCGACCGCATCCGCTGCTCGGCACCCGGTGGCAGCGGGCGCAGGGCGCTCGTCGAGCAGCTGGGCACCAGTCTGGTCCGGCACTTCGCGGTGGAGCGGGAGTACCTGTGCCCGGCCTTGCGCCGGTACCTGCCGGACGGCGGTACCCGGGCGGACGGCCGGCTCGCCGAGTACCGTGAGATCGAGGAGCTGCTGACCTTGCTGGAGGCTCGGGAGCCCGACGACGAACGGTTCGGGGACCTCCTGGTCTCGGTGGTCACCCGTGTGACGGAACACGTCGTCGTGGAGGAACAGCTCCTCTTCCCGCGCCTTCAAGGGGTCTGTCCCGCCGATGTCCTGCAAGAACTGGAGTCGCAGGCGTGCGGAGCGGAGCCGTCGGCGCCGGTGGGGAGAACCGCCGCCCCGGTAGGCGGTACCTGGGGACGCCTCCGTGACGCCGTGTCCCGCCGCGGCCGGCAGTAGACCTTCGTCGAGGGGGCGTCGGCCGGGAAGTCCGGTGGGTGGTGCCGGGGCGCGTCGCTACGTCAGCTGCCGCCGGACCAGTTCGTGCAGCCGTCCCGTGGTGTCCGCGAGCAGTTCGGCGGGGCTGCCCTGCTGGACCACCCGGCCCTCCTCCATCACGATCACCCGGTCCGCGTCGAGGACCGTGGACAGGCGGTGGGCGATGACCACGCGGGTGGCGTGGAGTTTGCGGGTGCTGTCGATGACGACGCGCTGGGTGTCGTTGTCCAGGGCGCTGGTCGCCTCGTCGAAGAAGAGGATGCGGGGGCGGCGGATCAGGGCCTGGGCGATCATCAGGCGCTGGCGCTGGCCGCCGGAGACCGAGCCGCTGCCGGAGACGATGGTGTGCAGGCCCATCGGCATGCGCTTGATGTCCTCCGCGAGCCCGGCCATCTCCGCCGCCGCCATCGCCTCCTCGGGGGTGTACGGCTCGGCGCCGCAGATGACGTCCAGGACGGAGCCGGTGAACGGCTGGGCGTGCTGGAGCACCACCCCGCACTGGCGGCGTACCGCCGACTGGTCCAGTGCCGCGAGGTCCTGGCCGTCGTAGAGGACGCTGCCGGAGACCGGCCCGTCGAAGCCGATCAGCAGCCGCAGCAGGGTGGACTTGCCGCAGCCGCTGGGGCCGACGACCGCGACGAACTCGCCGGGGCGGATCGTGAAGGTGACGTCGTCCAGGACGAGCGGGCCGTCGTCGGCGTACCGGAAGGAGAGGCGGCGGGCCTCCAGCGCGCCGGAGAGCGGGCCGGGGCGGGTGCTCGCGGCGCGGACCTCGGGGGCGGCATCCAGGACCGGCCTGATCTCCTCGAACAGCGGCAGCGCGGCCACCGCCGACACCAGCGAGCCGGTCAGCTGGGTGACCGAGGTCAGCACCATCGTCACCGACGTGTTGAAGGTGAGGAAGTCCGCCGCCGACAGGGTGCCCTTCGCGGGTCCCGCGAGCAGCGTGAACATCAGCAGCGAGCACACCGGCAGATAGACCGCGCCGAGCACGGTCGTGAGGTTCTTGATCCGACCCGCCTTGCGCTGGAGTTCCCGGCTGCGGGCGAACTCCCGTGCCCAGGCGGCGTACGCGTAGTTCTCCGCGGCCGCGACGCGCAGCTTGGGCAGTCCGCGCAGGGTCTGGAAAGCCTGGTTGTTCAGCCGGTTGCCGAGCACCACCAGGCGCCGCTGCCAGCGCACCTGCCACAGCCCGAGCCCCAGGAACACGGCCGCGATGACGACCAGCATGCCGATCGCCGCGAGAGCCATCGGCACGCTGTACCACAGCAGCAGGCCGAGGTTCATCGCGCCGACCGTCACCGACTGGGCGACCACCGGGCCGACGCCCGCCAGCATCCGGCGCATCGCGCTGATCCCCATGGCGGCACTGACGAGTTCGCCGGTGGAGCGCGTGGTGAAGAACCGGGTGGGCAGCCGCAGCAGCCGGTCCCAGACGGCCGGTTGCAGCGCCGCCTCGACGCGGCCCTCCAGGCGCAGGATGGAGAGGTTCTCCAGCAGCGTGAAGGCCGCCGACACCACCCCGCTCACCATGACCGCCAGACACACCTGGACGATCAGGCCCTCCTCGGCCCTCGGCACGTACTCGCCGAGCACCTTGCCGGTCGCGATCGGTACCAGCGCCCCGATCGCCACCGTCACCAGCCCCGCGAGCAGCAGGCCGAGCAGATCGCCGCGGGCGCCGCTCATGGTGAAGCGGAGCAGTCCGAGCGGGGAGAGCGCCTTGTCGGGCAGCGGCCGGTAGAACATCACCGCGCGCGGCTCGAAGTCCTCGGCGTTCGCCCCGTCGACCGGGGTCTCCCGGCCGGTGCCGGGGTGGACGGCCGCGTAGCCGCCGCGCCGCCACAGCAGGGCGACCGGCGCCCCGGACAGCGCCCGCTGCCCCACCAGCGGACCCACGTTCTCCCGCCACCAGCGGCCTTCGAGCCGTACGGCGCGGGTGCGCACCCGGGAGGCGAGTGCCACCCGCTCGACCGGATCGAGGCGTTCGCTCTCGGTGCCGCTCCGCGCGGGCTCGGCCAGCGTGATCCCGGCCGCCTCCGCCACCAGCACACAGGCCGCGTACGTGGCATCGGCGTCGGCGGTCGTCGTACGACGTCCCGAGCGGCGGCCGATCGAGGCCAGCAGGGTGCGGTCCGCCTGGGCGCCCGCGGCCTCACCGGCCTTGATCCCGGCGGCCGTCCTGGTCTCGTGACTGCGCTCCAGCTGCTCGATCCAGCGGTCCAGCGCGGTCAGCAGCCGGTACTGCTGGTCGACCATCGACTGCCACAACGCCGGGTCCACCAGCAGGTCGGCGGCGGCCTCCGTGCCGTACAGGGAGCCGTACTGGACGCTGCCGGGCGGCACCTGCATCCAGAACACGTCATCGTCCGTGGGGACTTCGGGACGCTCCTCGGCCGTCGGAGCCTGGAAGAGGACGGACAGGCCGCGGCCGACGCCGAGCGCGAGGGCGTACTCCAGCGGGCTGGACGCGGGCGGCACGTACTGGGGCCGCCCGTACTCGTCGTACGACCAGGTCTGGGTGCCCGCCGGCTGGTACAGCTCGCGCAGGTTCACCCGGTGCACCACGCAGTCCCGCACCGGGCGGGCCACCAGGGTGTGGCGGGCGCCCGCGACCGGACCGAGCAGCAGCGCGCCCGCCTCCAGACGGCCCAGGTGGTGCCAGTGGCCCTGCCGGCCGGCGTCCACCGCGAACAGGTCCAGGGCGCCGGCCGCCACCAGCCACAGCACCTGGGGCCCTTCCAGGTCGAGGCGGGTGAACCCGGCGCAGTCGACCCGGGTGCCGAGCGCGCCCAGCGCCCCGAGCACCAGGTCGCCGTCGTACCCCTCCTGAACAGACGTCATCAACGCTCCCTGACCAGCGCCGCGTACGCGCCGCCGCGCGCCACCAGCTCCTCGTGCCGCCCGCGTTCGACCACCGTGCCGTGCTGGAGCACGACGATCTCGTCGCTGTCGCGGACCGTGCTCAGCCGGTGTGCGATCACCACGCACGCGCAGCCGCGACGGCGCAGGTTGTCCATCACCACCAGCTCGGTCTGCGCGTCCAGCGCGCTGGTCACCTCGTCGAGCACCAGGATGCTCGGCCGCCGCACCAACGCCCGTGCGATCTCCAGGCGTTGGCGCTGCCCGCCGGAGAAGTTGCGGCCGTCCTGCTCGACCTTGCCGTGGATGCCGCCGGGCCGCCGCGCCACCACCTCGTACAGGGCGGCGTCCTTCAGCGCCTCCACCACCGCCTCGTCCGGGATCGAGGGATCCCATAGGGCGACGTTGTCGCGGACCGAGCCCTCGAAGAGGAACACCTCCTGGTCCACGAAGGAGACGGAGGCGGCGAGCGCGCCGCGCGGGATGTCCTCCAGGCGCCGGCCGTCGATGCGGATCACCCCGTCCCAGGGCGCGTACAGTCCCGAGATCAGCCTGGACACCGTGGACTTGCCGCTGCCCGAGCCGCCGACGAGCGCCACCTGCTGCCCGGGGCCCACGGTCAGGTCGAAGCCGGTCAGCAGCGGCTTGTCCAGCGGGCTGTAGCCGAACGTGACGTTCTCCAGCTCGACATGGCCGAGCAGCCGGCGGGTGGAGTCGCCGGGGCCGCCGCGGGCGTGCAGCGGGTCGGCCTGGAAGTTCTCCACGTCCTTGAGGCGGGCCACGTCGGCCGCGAAGTCCTGGATGCGGCCCGCCACCCCGTTGAGCCGGGTGAGCGGTGCGGTGAAGCGGGTGACCAGCGCCTGGAAGGCCACCAGCAGACCCACCGAGATATGGCCCTCGACGGCGCGCAGACCGCCGATCCACAGGATCAGCGCGCTGTTGAACGTGGCCAGCGTCGGCGCGACCACCCCGAGCCACGCGCTCGGCACCCCGAGCCGCTGCTGCTCCTCCAGCGTGGTGGCGTGCTGCCCGGCCCACTTGCGGAAGTAGCCGTCCTCACCACCGGTCGCCTTCATCGTCTCGATCAACTGGAGCCCGGTGTAAGCAGTGTTGGTCAGCCGGGCGGTGTCCGCGCGCAGCTTCGCCGTACGGGTCGCGCGCAGCTGCACGACCAGCCGCATGGCGACGATGTTCAGCAGGGCCACGCCGATGCCGACGAGGGTCAGCTGCGGGTCGTAGGTGTAGAGGAGCACCGCGTAGAGCACGACCACGATCGCGTCCACGCCGGCCGCCGCGAGGTCGCGGGCCAGGGTCTCCGCGACCTGGTCGTTGGACTGCAGACGCTGTACCAGGTCGGCGGGGGAGCGCTGGGCGAAGAACGTCACCGGCAGCCGCAGCAGATGGCGCAGGAAGCGGGCGCTGGTCAGGGTGGAGGAGATGATCCGGCCGTGCAGCAGGTTGGCCTGCTGCAACCAGGTGAGCACCAGGGTGAGCAGCACGCAGGCGGCCATCGAGGCGAACAGGACGCCGAGCAGCGAGGTCTGGCCGCCGATCAGGAACATGTCGATGTAGGTGCGGCTCAACGCCGGTACGGCCGCGCCGACCGCGACCAGCAGCAGGCTGGCCAGCACCGCGGCGGGCAGGGTGCCCGCGGTGCCGCGCAGCCGGGCCGGCATCGCGCCGAGCACGCCCGGCTTGCGCCCGCCCCGGGCGAAGTCCGCGCCGGGCTCCAGCACCAGGACGACACCGGTGAAGCTGCCGTCGAACTCCTCCAGGGGCACGAAACGGCGGCCTTTGGCGGGGTCGTTGATGTGGATGCCGCGCCGGCCGAGGCGGCGGCCCATGCCGTCGTAGACGACGTAGTGGTTGAACTCCCAGAACAGGATGGCCGGGGCGCGCACCTCGGCGAGGGCGGCCAGGTCCATCTGCATGCCCTTGGCGGTCAGACCGTAACTGCGCGCCGCCTTCAGGAGGTTGCTGGCGCGCGAGCCGTCCCGGGAGACGCCGCAGGCGATGCGCAGCTCCTCCAGCGGGACGTGGCGGCCGTAGTGGCCGAGGACCATCGCGAGGGAGGCGGCGCCGCACTCGACGGCCTCCATCTGGAGCACGGTGGGCGTACGGACCGTGCCGGTACGGGACTTGGGGGCCGGACGCCGGGCGGGGGCGGCGCGTCTGCGGCCGCGGGTCTGCGGGGGAGCGGGCGTCACGGGAGCAGCCAATCGACGGGGTGCTGGTCGGCCAGCCTGATCGAGGCGGAGGCGAGGGTCATGGATTCCAGCCGGAAGGGCGGCCCGTCGGCGGTCGACCACCGGTAACCGCTCCTGGTCTCCTTGGAGTCGTCCAGTCGCACGGTCACGGCGACCGGGCGGCCGTCCTTGGTGAACTGCCGGCCGAGCTGGCTGTCGCCGAGGAACGCGGCGATCGACTGGGCGGACTGCGCGGCCCGGTCCACCGAGCGCACCCGGCCGCGCAGCACGCCGTAGCGCTGCGTCGGCACCGAGGAGACGGTGAGGTCGACGGAGGCGTGCGCGGGAATGGCGGCGGCGTTCTCGGCGGGCACGTACACGGTGGCGTACAGCGGGTCACCGGGGTGGGCGACCTTCTCGACGGCGGCCACGTCGGTGCCGGTCCGGACGATCTGCCCGATGGTGGCGGCGAGCGTGGTGACGCGGCCCGCGGCGACCGTGCGCACGACCGAATCCCCCTGGGCGGTACGGACCTTGACCACCGGGGCGTCGGCGGGCAGCTGTTCGCCCTGCCGGACGAGGACGGCCGTCACCTGCCCGGACACGGGGCTCTGCAGCACATAACTGCCCTGCCCGTGGGTGAGGATGGCGCCCGCGCTCACCGTGGAGGCGACCGATCCGGTCACCGCCCAGACGGAGGCCGCGGCCATGACGGCGACGGTGACACCGAGGGCGAGCCAGCCCTGCGGGCGGGCGAGCCGCACCGGGAGGTCCAGTTCCTGGGGCGACTGGAGTTTGGCGAGGGCCTGTTGGCGGAACTGCACGGAACTTCCCTCACCTGTGGTGCGGATGACGGGGTGTCGGGACGCCCGGCAGTCCCGGAGCCGGGGGACGGCTCCGGGACTGCCGGGTGCGAGGAGGCGCGGTCAGAGACCGGCGACCAGGCCGGTGACCGGGGCCACGTTCAGGCCGGTGACACCCTCGACCGTGCCGATGGCCGTGCCGGCCAGGTCGGAGACCGGGGCGATGCCGTTGACGGCGCCGGTCACGGTGCCGAGGGCGTTCACCTGCAGGCCGCCGGAGACGGCGTCCAGCTCGGCGTCGGCGATCTCGGCGGTCTCGACCTGGTGGGTGGAGTTCATGACGGGACTTCCCTTCATATGGGTATTCACAAGGGGGGAACGGCCCCCGCCGGGAAACGGACGGAAGGCCGCGGCCGCGGGTGGCGGGCTCCGTCGCCGGGGCCCGTCGGCCCCCCGCGGTGCGAAGGATCAAAGCACGCGGGCCGCGCGCGCTTCCAATCAATCAGGGCCCTCACCAGGGAACTTGATCCACGAAGGGGCTCAACCGTGCAGGCGCGGGCACGTCTTGTCGGCGACTTTTTCACATGCCGCACGGCATCGTCGCGGCCATGGGCTTGCCTCGTGCGCCGCGTTCGGCAACCGCGCGCCGGGAGCGGGCAGGGGGCGCGCGGATGTGCAGAAGAGCTGACCGCGATGGCTTGGTTGAGCATTCAATGTGTAGATTCCCTGAAGCGCGGCTTCCGGTACGCGATGGGAGCCGACCGTTACTGATCGATCGCGGAGCGTGTCGTTTCGCGTGCCGGACTCAGTCGCCGCGCGCCCGCAGAAGCAGCAGCGCCACGTCGTCCAGCCGCGCCCCCGCGGGCACGCTCGCGCGGATCAGTTCGTCCGCGAGGGTCTCCAGCGGCAGATCGCCGGCCTCCGCGAGCCGGGCGGCCAGCTCGGAGAGGGCGTCCTCGATGTCGACGCCGGGGGCTTCCACCAGGCCGTCGGTGTAGAGGACGAGGACCGAGCCGGGCGCGAGCGACACCTCCGTCGTCGGGTACGCCGCCGACGCCTCGATGCCGAGCAGCGGGCCCCCGGCCAGGTCCAGCACCCGCACCCGGCCGTCGGGGCGTCTGAGCAGCGGCGGCGGATGCCCCGCGCGCGCCATCACGGCCCGCCCGGCCGCCGGATCGAGGCGGAGATACAGACAGCTGGCGAACAACTCCGAGCCCAGATCGATCAGCAGCCGGTTGGTGCTGACCATCACCTCGTGCGGGCTCTGCCCCACCGCGGTGTACGCCCGCACCCCGGTGCGCAGCTGCCCCATCAGGCCCGCCGCCGTCACGTTGTGCCCCTGCACGTCCCCGATCACCGCCGCCGCCAGCGGCCGGGCCCGCACCAGATCGTAGAAGTCGCCGCCGATCTCCATGCCATGAGTGGCCGGCAGGTACCGGGCCGCCGCCTCCACACCCGGCAGCGCCAGCAGCGAGTGCGGCAGCAGCGCCTGCTGCAGCCCGTGCGCCAGCTGGTGCTCGGCGTCGTACAGCATCGCGCGCTCCAGGGCCTGCGCGATCAGCCCGCCGAGCGCGGTCAGCACGGCCCGTTCGTCGGCGGGGAAGACCCGCGGCTCGGCGTACGCCAGCACACAGGTGCCGACCGGCCGTCCGGAGGCGATCAGCGGCAGATACGCCCAGGCGGCGAAGCCGTCCGGGCTCTCCCCGCGCTCCGGGTAGAGCCGCCTCAGCTGTTCCCGGGACTCGAAGAACGCGGGCACCCCGCTGCTCAGCGCGCGCATGCCCGGGGTCCGCTCGGACAGCGGCAGCCCCTCGAACCGGTCCACCGCGTGCGGATCGGCGTACCCGCGATGCCCCAGCACATGCAGCCGCCCGGCCTGGGCCGAGGCCATCACCATCGCCCGGCAGCCGACCGCCGGCGCCACCTCGTCCCACACCAGCTGCACCACGTCGCGCACCCCCACCGCCTCGGTCAGCGCGCCCGCCAGGCTCAGCACCTGCGAGATCGTCACCAGCCGCGGCGGGCCGGGCTCCGTCACCGCGGTGCCCGGCGCCACGTCGCCCCTCGGCCGCGCCCGGCCGATGCGCACGCTGAGCCCGGTCAGGCTCGGATACAGCCGGAACGACAGCCAGTCGCCGGGGGGCCGCAGCGCCACGAACGAGGTCGGCTGCTGGCTCAGCAGTGCGGCCCGGTAGCGGTCCTCGTACGTCGGATCGTTCAGCCAGGGCACCGACACCCACGGCAGGGTGCCGAGCAGTTCCTCCGCGGTGCGCCCGAGCAGCGTGGCGGCGGCCGGGCTGACGTAGCCGATCCGGCCGTGCAGGTCCAGCGACACCAGGCCGTACGGCAGCCGGGCCACCATCCGCGCCGCCTCGACGGTGCCCAGCGCGCCCGCCAGCTCCGGCACGGGCGTCGCGAGCAGATCGCGCTCACGGCCCAGCGGCCTGCGCTCCGCCACGGCCCGTTGGAGGCGTTCCGCCAGCCGTTCGCAGGCCGCGGTCAGCCGGGCGCGGTCCTCGGCGGACAGCTCCGCCGGATGCCCGCCGGGCCAGGTCACGAACACCGCTCCGTAGACCTCGTGTTCCGTCGCCACCGGCAGCGCGGCCAGCGCGAACGGGTACGGCAGCACCACCGCGACCCGCGGATAGCGCCCTGCCATCTCCTCCTCGCCGCCCACCCACACCAGCCGCCGCTGCCGCACCGCGTCCGCGACCGGGAGCGACGCGCCGAGCCCCAGCCGCTCCCACGGCGCCGCGAACGCCCGTGGCAGGCCGACGTGTACCGCCATCTCCAGCACCGGCTCGTCATGACGGAGCAGATACACGGCGCCGGAGTGGGCGTCCACCTCCTCCATCATCGAGGCCAGCGCGACCGACAGCACCGGCTCGCCGCCCGGTGTCCCGGCGGCCGCCGGTGCCCGCGAGGGCCCTGGCGCGTCGGACACGCCGACCACCTCCTCCTACGGCCGCGTGTCGCACTCGGGACCAAGACTCCCCCGTGGCGGCGCCCAGCGCACGGCGAGCGTCCCGGCGCGGGCCCGGCCGAGGTACGGGCCGGGGCGCGCGCTCCGCAGGGCCCGCCGTGCGTGAACCAGACCGAGTACCCCCGCCGACCCCCGCCATGCCACCTCAGCCGTTGCGCGCTCCGGCGTACGGGCGCCTCTGTGCGCCCCCGCGCAACCTGATGGCCGGTTCTCCGTCCCCGCGAAGGGTGACGGCCGCCAACAATGGGGCACGCGCAATCGGAAAACGACCACAGGATCTCCACGATCCATGCGATTGACGGCGAGCCGAGGGGGCGGACAGTGATCCGGGTATTGCTGGTGCACGACGCGTGTCTGGTGCGATCGGTCCTGGCGGAGTGGTTGCGCCGCGAGCCCGGCCTGGACGTGCAGGACACGCCGTGGCGCGGTGCCGGCACCCGGGTGAGGACCCAACTCCCCGACGTCTGCGCGGCCGACCTCGACTGCGCCGAGGGCAACGGCGTGCCGCCGCTCGCCGACCTCTGTCCGCCCGGCACCGGCGGGCGCCCCCCGGCCCTGGTCGTCCTCGCCCACGCCAGCCGCCCCGGCCTGCTCAAGCGCGCCGCGGACGCCGGCGCGCTCGGCTTCGTCGACAAGGCGGGCTCCCCGGAACGCCTGGTCCGCGCCATCCGGTCGGTCGCCGAGAGGGAACGTTTCGTCGATGCGTCGCTGGGGTTCGGGTTCCTCAGGGCGGCGCAGATTCCGTTGACCAGACGGGAGTTGAGCGTGCTGTCGCTGGCGGCAGGGGGTGCCTCGATCGCGGAGATCGCGGGGAGCCTGCATCTGTCGCACGGGACGGTGCGGAACTACATGGCCTCGATCACGAGGAAGACGGGGGCGCGGAACCGGGTGGACGCGATTCGGATATCGCGGGGGGAGGGGTGGGTGTAGGGGCCGGGGCCTCTCGCGTCGAGGCGCGGGCCGGGGGATCAGGGGGACGGGGTCGCCGTCCAGTTGCCGACCAGGTCGCGGTAGAGGGCGGAGGAGCGCAGCAGGGTCTCGTGGGTGGCGCAGGTGGTGTGGGCGCCGTCCATGACCAGGACGCGGCCGGCGCGGAGGGCGGAGCTGATGCGGTGGGCCACGACGACCAGGGTGCCGCCGGGGCGTTCGGCGAACGCGCGTTCGGCACGGGCTTCCGCGGCGGGGTCGAGATGGCAGGTCGCCTCGTCCAGCAGGGCGAGCGGGGCGGGGGAGAGGTAGGCCCGGGTCAGCGCGATCAGCTGCCGCTCGCCGGCCGACAGGGCCGCGGGCTCGATCCGGGTGCCGGGTCCGCCCAGCGCCCGGAGCAGCGGGGCGAGCCCGACGGCTTCGGCCGCCGCCAGCATCTCGGCCTCGGGTACGGGGGTGTCCCGGTACAGGGCCAGGTTCTCGGCGAGGGTGCCGGTGTGGACGTACGCCTCTTGCGGTACGAGCACGCGGAGGGCGGCCGCGTCGGGTCCCGGCACGTCGTACCCGTACACCTGCACCGCGCCCTGCCCCGGCCGTAACAGCCCGGCCACCAGCGCGGCGAACGTCGACTTGCCGACGCCGCTCGGGCCCACGACGGCCAGGTGCGCGCCCGCGGGCACGTCGAGGTGGAAGCCGTCGAGAACGGGGGCGCTGGCGGGGCCGTAGGAGAAGGAGAGCCCGGTGAGGGAGAGGGCGGGGGGCGGTGTGGTGGGGGAGCCGCGGCGGGGGAGCGGTCGGGGGATTGCCGAAGGCCGGTTCTCGTGCCGCGGGGGTGAGGCCGGTGGCCAGGTGTCTTCGGCGTGTTCTTCGCGGGGGCGGGCGCCCCGGGGCGGCGCGTCCGAGGGCCGGGACGTTCCGGGCCGTTCTCCGGGGCGCGCGGTCCCGGCCCCGACGGGGGCGTGCTCGGCCGGCGTGGCCGACGGCGCCCGGCCGCCCGGCCGTTGTTCGCTCCCCGGTGCGGTCAGGTGTTCGCTCCCCGGTGCGGTCAGGCGGCGCAGGACCACGGCCAGGCGGGAGCCGCTGGTGCCCAGGCCGTGGACGAGGTTCTGGAGGGCGGGGAGGAGGGACTGGGTGACGTAGGCGAGCGCGCCGACGAGGGCGCCGGGGGTGACGCCGTGGCCGAGCAGCCAGGGCGCGGTGGCGAGCAGCAGCACGATCGGGAGCTGCCCGCCGACCGCCAGGGCCGCCACCCGGGCCACGCCCCAGCGGGCCAGGGCACGCGCGGCGCGCTGCTCGCCCGCGATGAGCTCCCCGGTGCTCGTGGCGACCCGCGCCTCCGCCCCGGCCGCCGTGACGTCCCGCAGTCCCGGGCACACCGCGCCGAGATCCTCCGCCAGCGCCTCGTCCGCCGCGAGGAAGGACTCCTGGCGACGGGCCAACGGCCGTAACGTCACCGCGAACAGGGCGGTTCCGGTCAGCAGCGGGGGCACCACGACCGCCAGCAGCAACGGGTCGAGGGAGCACAGGCCGATCAGCGCCCCGACGGCGGTGAACACGAACGACCGGGACACGAGTACCACCCCGGCGAGCGCGTCCCGGGCCAGCTCCACCTGCTGGGTGAGCCCGGACAGCGCCCCGGTGTCCGCCGTGCGCACCCCGCGCGCCACCACCTCCGTCACGAGCCGGTCCCGAACCGGCTCCACGAGCGCCGCGACCGCGCCGTACACCCGCCCGGTCCCCAGCGCCCCGGCCCCGACGGCGATCCCGGCGCCCCCGAGCCACCACAGCCCGACCCGCGTGTCCCCGGCCAGGAACCCGGCGTCCAACGCCCGCGCCAGCGCGTACCCGAGCAGAAAGGTCTGCCCCGCCTCCAGCGACGACCACCCGGCGAGCCGTCCCACCACCGCCCACCGCACCCGCGGGAACGCCGGCCACCGCGTCCGGAGGAGACCCGGCCGCCATACGGCGCGAACGCTCCGGCCCCCTCGTACGCCGCTCACGCCCGTGCCTCCGGCCCGTCCGCGACCGCGGGGCACCCCGCCCCGGCCGCGTGCCCCGCTTCCGGTTCCGCCACGTCCCCGAGGCGCCCGGTCCGGGAACCGCGCTGCGGCCCGAATCCCCCCGTCCCGCCCTCGGTTTTGTCCTCCGTCGACGCCCGGTGCCCCGGCCCGGTCCCTCCCTCCGCGTCCGCCTCGGCCCCCGGTGCCCCCGGGGCTTCCCCGGCCCCCGAATCCTTCGCCTCCGCCCCGTCTCCCGCGCCCTTTCCGCCGTCGAACACCGACCGGTACTCCGCGTCCCCCCACAGATCCCTGTGCCGTCCCACCGCCCGCACCCTTCCCCCGTCCAGCCATGCCACCAGGTCCGCCCGTGCCGCGGTCGTCGCGCGGTGGGCGATGAGGAGGCGGGTCGGGCCGTCGGAGGTGAGCAGGGAACGGGTGATGCGGTGTTCGGTCACCGTGTCCAGGCTGGAGAGGGCGTCGTCGAGGATCAGCAGGCGGCCGCCGTGGGCGAACGCGCGGGCCAGGCCGAGGCGTTGGGACTCGCCGCCGGAGCGGGGGGCATCGGGCAGCGGGGTGGCGTAGCCCTCGGGCAGGCGGCGTACGAAGTCGTCGGCGCAGGCGCGGCGGGCGGCGGTGCGGATGGCCGTGGGAGAGGGGGCGGTGACGCCGAGGGCGAGGGCCGATTCGATCGTCGTGCCGAGGAGCGCGGGGCGTTCGAAGGCATAACCCACCGCGCCGCGCAGCTCCGCGTGGCTCAGCTCGCGCAGCGGGACGCCGTCGAGCCGTACGTCGCCCGCGTCCGGGTCGGTGAGCCGCCCGGCCACCTCCGCCAGCAGGGATTTACCCGTGCCGGAGCGGCCGACCACGGCGAGGACGGTGCCGCCCGGCACGACGAGGTCCACCCCGTCCAGCACGGTGCGCCCGCCCCGCCCGGCCCGTACCCCCCGCAGCTCCAGCCGGCCGGGACCCGGCGGCAGGGCCCGCGCCCCGTGCGCGGGCGCGGGCTCGGCCAGCACCTCGGTGAGCCGTCCCGTCGCCGCGCGGGCCCGGCCGAGCGCGGCCGACTGTCCGACGAGCACGCCGACTCCGGTGGCGAGCACCGCGTACCGGGAGGCGGCCAGCAACTCGCCCACGGACAGGCGGTGTCGGGCCAGCAGCAGCCCGGCGACCGCCAGCACGGCCAGGTTCAGCAGCGGCGCCACGGCGACCGCCTGCGCCGCGGCCCGCCCCTGCACCCGCCACATCCGGTGTCCCGCGTCGGACAGTTCGGGCAGCGGCGCGAGGATGCGGGCGGTCTCACGGTCCTCGGCACCCGCCGCGCGGATCGTACGATGCCCGCCGAGCGCCTCCGCGAGCGCGCTTGCGATCGTGCCCTGTGCCCGCAGGTAGTCGGCCGCACAGGCCGAGGTGTCCCGTGCGAAGGCGCGCAGCAGCAGCGCCGGCGCCGGCGCACCGGCCAGCAGGACGGCCGCCAGCCATGGGTCGATGAGGCCGAGCGCCACCACGCCCCCGAGCGGCCCGGCGAGCGCGGCGAGCAGCGCGGCCACCGCTCCGGGCGCCGTTCCGGCCTGTGCGGCGCCGCCGACCAGCCGCGCCACCAGGTCCCCGGCACCGAACCGGCCCGTGGCACGCGGTCCCAGCGCCAGCACGTGCCGGACCACCCGGCGGCGCAGCCAGGCCGTGGACGCCGCGCCGAGCGTGCCCGCCAGCACCTCCATGACCCCCTCCAGAACGGCGGTCAGCAGCACCAGGGCCGCACACCACAGCAGCCAGCGGGTGGCGGGGGCGTGCGCCAGCAGCAGGTCCAGGGTGTGGCCGAGCGCGGCCGGCAGCAGCAGGCCGGCGGCCGTCGCGGCCGTGCTCACCGCACACAGCGCGGCGGCGCGGGACCCACCGTTCTTGAGCACCGCACGCGGCAGACGGTCGGGAACATCGGAGGTCATAAGCCGCCGCCTCACAGGACTTGGACGAAATGGCTTCATACAGCGTCATACGGCGTCGTACAGCTTCATGCGGCGTCATACGGAAGGCGCCGTGCGGAAGGCGTCGTACGCGAAGGCGTCGTATGCGAAGGCGTCGTACGCGAAAGCTCCGGGCGGCCCTCGCGGGGCGCCCGGAGCCGTGGTTCAGCGCCCGGTCAGAGGCAGATCAGCACGCTCGCCGCGGAGACACAGGAGAGCAGGCTCACCGTGCTCGCACCGCTGTTGTACTCGTCCGACTCCAGGGCCTGAAGGTCGAGAAGCGCCATGGTGGTTGTCCTTTCGCTCGATGTGGGGACGGGTTGTGTCACGACTCCGTCAGTTCGCGGAGCCGCGTGTGGGGGCCGCCGTCGGCGGCGGGAGGAAGGGCAGGTGCGCGGTGCTGCCGTCGTCCAGGGCCGACGCGAGGGCGAGCAGACAGCCCGCGGTCCCGGTGGCGAGGTCCATGGACAGGCGCATCATCTGGTGCCCGGGGAAGGCCAGTTGGCCCTGGTAGTCCATCGCGAACCAGCCGAGCCCGTCGATCTGCTGCGCCAGCCGCTCCGGGGTGGCGCCCGGCGCGCCGCTGCGGGCGAGGTGCAGGATCAGACCGGCGCGGCCCTGGAAGAGGCCGGGCTGGGCGTAGAAGCGGGAGGTGGCGGCGGCGGTGACGCCGTCCCGGGCGCGCTCGAACTCGCCCTCGGGGTCGGGGACATGAGCGGCCAGGAGGTCGTCCAGGACCATGCCGATGCCCGCGCTGCCGTCGCCGAGGTAGGGCAGCGTCCGCCAGCCCTCGTCGACCTCCAGGCCGCCGGTCACCTCCTGGCGCACGCACAGCGCCAGATCCCGGCGAAGCGCATCCCCGGCACACTCCAACAGCGCCGCCTCACCGCTCTGTTCGTACCGGCGCAGCAGGAACAGCGCGGGCCCGGTCGCGCCCCGCAGCAGCCCGGCCCGGCGGCGCGGCGCCTTGGGCACCGGCTCGGCGAGGCGTCGTACGAGGATGTCGGCGGCCTCGGCGGCACGGTCCCGCAGCTCCGGCTCGCCGGTCGTGCGGGCGAGGCCGTCGAGGACCAGGCCCAGTCCCGCGAGGCCCCCGTGCAGGTCGGCGGAGAGGCCGTGCCAGTTCTCCCGCAGGATGCCGTCGACCAGGTCCAACGCCCGCTGCCGGTAGCCGAGTCGGTCCAGGAGCAGGGCCACGCCGGCGAGTCCGTCGTACAGGCCGAGCGGCGTGCCGGGCGGCGGCGGGGCGGTGTGGTCGAGGAGCCAGCGCTCGCCCTCGTCGTAGCGGGCGGCACCCGCGGCGTGCAGGGCGTAGAGCACCCCGGCCGCGCCGTGCGCGAGCCCGAGGCCGCCGCCGTCCGAGAACTGGGCGATGTCGCCGGGGAACAACCGGTCGTCGCGGTCCGGCGTGGCGGACGCGAGCACCGCCTTCACCATCGAGTCCCGGCTGTAGGGCCAGTCGCCCGGCACCACCGGCGGCGCCGGCCGGCTCCGGCGGACCGGGCGCCCACCGCCGAGCGGGGACACCGGGTGCTCCTCGCCGGCCCGGGTCGCCCGGTGCTCCTCGCCGGCCCGGGACGGCGGAGGTCCCCCGTTGTCCTGCGGCACCGGACCCTCCCCGACGTCCCGGGTGATCTCCGCGACCGCCTCGTCCAGGAACGCGCGCGGTACGTCCGGGAACTCCCTGGCGATCACCTCCGCCAGATGCGCCGCCTTGCCCCGGTCCACCACGAACAGCGTGGTCACCGGCAGGAACAGGGCCAGTCGCAGACAGGCCAGCGCATAGCGGTCGACGTCCGTGCCGCGCCGGTCCGGCGGGGCGAAGAAGCCGGGGTGGGCCACGGTCTGCCGGGCGTTCTCCGCGGCCGGGGCGGCGGCCTCGAAGTCGATGAGGAACACCGAGTCCTCGTCCGGCGCCACCATGATGTTGAAGACGTGCAGGTCGTTGAAGACCAGGCCGCGCGCGTGCACCGCCGCCACCGCCCGCTCCACCGCCGCGTGCATCCGCAGCGCCCACGCCGTGTACGCGGCCACCTTCGCGGGGTCGGGATCGGCGGTGAGCAGGGGATGCCGCTCGGCGAAGAACGAGTTGAGCGGTCGCCCCTCCAGGAAGTCCATCACCAGGAACCGGTGGTCGCCCAGCGTGCACCAGTCCCGCACCTCGGGCACCACCCCACTGCCCGCGACCCGCTCCAGCGCCGCCTTCTCCCGCTCCAGCCGGGTCACCGCGTCCGCCCCGTCGGCGGCCAGCCCCGCGTGCGGCCGGCCCTCCTTCAGCACCACCCGGCGCCCGTCCCGCAGATCCGAACCGGCGTACACCCCACCGCCGTTGGAGAAGTGCAGCGCCTTCTCGACGCGGTACGGCAGCTCGCCCACCGTCGTCGTGTTGCGCGCCTGAAGGTGCGGCCGCAGGAACTCCGGCAGCGTCACCCACTCCGGCACCTGGAAGGACGGCGCCCGCCGGTCCGGGACCAGCCTGCCGGTGCCGTCCGCCACCGCGAGGACCAGCGTGCCGCGCTCGTCCACGACGTACCGGCGCGCGAAGGCGCCGTAGCGGACGTAGAGCGGACCCTCGTGCCAGCGCAGATCGGTGAGGATGTAGGGCCCCTGGAGGCCTTTCAGGAGCGCCCCCAACTCCTCCAGGATCAGCTGGAGTCGTTCCTCGTCGCACGGGTAGATCGTGACGAACTTGCCGCTGGTGTCGCGGCCCGCGTACTTGGCGTTGCGCAGGTGCAGCAGATGGGGACCGGGCACGAACTTGAAGGGGATGCGGCGCGGCACGCAGTAGTCCCACACGATCGCCGCGATCCGCTCCGCGTTCTCCGCGGTCGCCGAGGAGTGGATCTTCCAGCCCTGGGCCGGTGCCGGCAGCGGCGCGCCGTCCGCGCCGAGCGGCGTCAGCGTCAGCCAGTCGCCGCTGCGCGCGGCGTGCCAGCCGTCCGGGACGGTACGACACGCCGTCGCGAACAGCGGTGGGGCCGCGGCGCCGGGCGCCGAGAGCCGGTCGGGCGTGTCGTAGAAGTGCCCGTCGGCGAGGGCGTACACCTCGTACCGCTTGTCCATGCGCCTGATCCGCCCCTCCTCCTGGGTGACGGCTAGACACTCGCAGGAGTCGACCGGTCGCGGACAGTCATGTCTGTCACGAGAAGGCCGTGCGGAACGCATGGGTGAAGTTGTGTTCGGGGGCTTTCGAGCGAGGGGAAAGCTGTTCGACTCCTTCGCCGCGTGAGCGCCTTGGTTGCGGCTTGGACAGGCGCGCCGGCCGGACCGCGCCTAGATTCGATGGGGTGGCACACACCTTCGAAGAACTGGTGCAGAAGCAGCGGGCGGCGGACGCGGCCCACACCACGGTCGAGGACCTGCGGGAGACGTACGGCCCGCCGGCCGAACGGGGCATGACCGGCGCCCAGTCGGGCACCTACGAGACCGCCCTGCGCGCCTGGCGCGACCTCGCCCGCGATGCGCAGACCGCGCTGAGCGAGTACGCGAAGGAGACGGGCCGTCCGCGCGCCGACATCGAGGCCGAGGTGGAACGCGCCGCCGCGCGGCAAGGCGAGAGACCGCCGGCCGGCTGACGCGTCCGGTGTCGGCGTCCGCGCGAACCCGGGTATCCGCCTTCCCGCGCCGGGTACCCGGCGGCCATGAACACTGCCATGTACGAAGCGGCCACCGGCAGGCAGGCCTTCGGTTACGTCCTCGTCCTGGTCGCCGGGGTCGTCCTGGTCGGCGGACTGATCTGGGCCTTTCGGCTGGGCTTCAAGGTGCGCCTGCGCGAGCCGGCCCCACCGCGCCCCGAGGAGCAGCCCAAGCTGCCGCCGACGGGCCCGGTCCGCGAGACCAGTGAGATGCGCGAGCCCCGCGACGTGCCGAAGGCGGCCAGGGAGAGCGAGCGGCTCACCCCGCACCAGCTCGACAACATCCGCTCCCGGCGCGCCGACGACCAGAGCCGTCCGCGCTGGTCTCCCGGGTCCAGCGGGTCCTTCGGCGGCGGTGGTGGCGGCCGTACCTGAGTGGCGGCGGCCGGGCGGCCGGCGGGTGCGGGCCACACCGGGCGGTCACCCGCGCCGGACAGCCCGCACCAGGCGCGCACGGCGCCGACGCTCCGGTCCCGGGGCCGCGGCGGCGACCGCCCGCCGCGCTCAGCCGTGCGTCTTCGCCAGCAGCTCCAGGATCTCGGCCGTCGTGCCGGTCTCCCCGAGCCTCGGGAAGATCTTCTCGACGCTGTGCGCGTGCGTCGCGGCGTCGCGGTCGGCCATGGCGTCGGTGGCGAGGGTGACGTGGTAGCCCATGGCGTACGCGTCACGCGCGGTGGACTCGACGCCGATGCTGGTGGCAATGCCGGTCAGCACGATCTGGGTGACGCCGCGGCGGCGCAGCTGCACGTCCAGGTCGGTGCCGAACAGGGCGCTCCAGTTGTGCTTGGTGACCTGGATGTCACCGTCGTGGCCGGTCAGTTCGTCGACGATGACGTCCCAGCCCTCCGGGAACGCCGCGCCGCCGCCCTGCTGCTCGGTGCGGCCGGGCATGGCGTCGGAGAAGTCGGCGGCGAAGGAGACCCGGACCAGGACGACGGGCAGGTTCCGGGCACGGAACGCCTCGGCGAGCTCCACCGAGCGGGACAGGACGTCGGCGCCCGAGTGCGGCTGGGTGGGCGAGCCCACGATGCCGCGCTGGAGGTCGATCACGACGAGGGCGGTCCGGGGGTCGAGCGTGGTGAGCGACATGGGTCGGTCAGGCCTTTCCGGGGGTTCTTCAGGGAGTTTCTCGGGGTTCCGCGGGGGCGTTCGGAGGGTCGGCCCGCTGCGGAGGAGAAGACGTCGGACAGGGCGCGGCGGCACGCCCCGCCCTCACGGCCGCGACAGCCGCTGCATCAGCTCCAGAGCCGCGAGGATCGTCCGCCGTTCCTCGTCGGAGTACCGGTCCTGGAAGGCGCGCGCCAGCCACTCCTCGCGCACCTGGCGGTTGCCCTCGACGCGGGCCCGGCCGGCGTCGGTCAGGGTGACGAGCTGGCGGCGGCCGTCGTCCGGGTCGGGGGTGCGGCGGATCAGGCCGTGCTGCTCCAGCGCGGCCAGCGTGGTGGCCATGGACTGCGGGCGCACCCCCTCGGCGGCGGCCAGTGCGCTCGCGGTGGCCGCGCCGTGCTTGCCGACGAGGCTCAGCGCCGACTCCTGCGAGGGGGTCAGGTCCGCGTCCTGCGCGACCTCGCGGATGCGGCGCCGCAGCCGGCTGAACACCACCCGCAGGTCGCGCGCCGCGCGGGCGGCCGCGTCGGAGATGTCTTCCATGCCGGTCACCCTAGGTCCGTCAGGAGAGGCTGTCCAGCCAAGACTGTTCAGCTTTACCTGAAGAACTCCGGGGTACTCGTCGCCCGGCCGGAGAGCGGTCCTGCGGACGCGAGGAGTACGGATGACCTCTGGTGACGACATGAGCGGCATGGGCGGCACGGGCGGCATGGTGGCGCTGGCCGCCGCACTGCGCGCCGAGGTGGACGGCGAGATCCGCTTCGACGCGGGCAGTCGCGGCGCCTACGCCACCGACGGCTCCAACTACCGGCAGGTGCCCCTCGGCGTCGTCGTCCCGCGCACGGTGGAGGCGGGCGCCCGCGCGGTCTCGGTGTGCGCCCGCTTCGCCGCCCCCGTCCTGTCCCGGGGCGGCGGCACCAGCCTGGCCGGGCAGTCCACCAACACCGCGGTGGTGATCGACTGGACCAAGTACTGCACCGGTCTGATCAGCGTGGACGCCGAGCGGCGCACCTGTGTGGTGGAGCCCGGGATCGTCCTCGACGAACTCGACCACCGACTGGCCCGCCACCGGCTCCAGTTCGGACCCAAGCCGTCCACCCACAGCCACTGCGCCCTCGGCGGCATGATCGGCAACAACTCCTGCGGCGCCTCCGCCCAGGCGTACGGCAAGACCGTCGACAACGTCCGGCGCCTGGAGGTCCTCACCTACGACGGACAGCGCGCCTGGGTCGGGCCCACCCCGCCGGCCGAGCGGGTCGCCGGCGGCGGCCGGCTCGCCGGGATCTACGCCGGCCTCGACCGCATCGCCACCGCTTACCTGGCGGACATCCGCCGCGGCTACCCCAAGATCCCGCGCCGGGTCTCCGGCTACAACCTCGACTCGCTGCTGCCCGAGAACGGCTTCGACGTGGCCAAGGCGCTCGTCGGCAGCGAGGGCACCCTCGTGACCGTACTGCGCGCCGAACTCGACCTCGTACCCGTGCCGCCGTACCAGTCGCTGCTCGTCCTCGGCTACGACGACATCTGCGCCGCCGCCGACGACGTCCCCCGCCTCCTGGAGCACTGCTCGCCCACGCAGCTGGAGGCGCTGGACGGGCGCATGGCCCAGCTGATGCGCGAGGAGCGGGCCTACCTCGACTCCCTCGACACCCTTCCCGAGGGCGACAGTTGGCTGATGCTGCAGTACAGCGGCGACAGCCAGGAGGACGTCGACGAGCAGGCCCACGCCCTGCTCCGCGCCGTCGGCCGCGACGAGAAGGGCGCGAGCATCGCCTTCTCCGACGACCCCGAACGCGAGCAGAGGATGCTCAAGGCCCGCGAGGCCGGACTCGGCGTCACGGCACGCCCGCCGGACGACCGGGAGACCTGGGAGGGCTGGGAGGACTCCGCCGTGCCGCCCGAGCGGCTGGGCGACTATCTGCGCGACCTCAAGGGGCTGTTCCAGGAGTTCGACTACGACCACCCCTCCGTGTACGGCCACTTCGGGCAGGGCTGTGTGCACACCCGCATCCCCTTCGGTCTGCGCACCGCCGAGGGCGTCGCCCGCTTCCGCCGCTTCCTGGAGCGCGCGGCCGACCTCGTGACCTCCTACGGCGGTTCGCTGTCCGGCGAGCACGGCGACGGACAGGCCCGGGGCGAACTGCTGACCCGGATGTTCGGCGAACGGCTGGTCACCGCCTTCGGCGAGCTGAAGGCACTCTTCGACCCGGACGACCGGATGAACCCGGGGAAGGTCGTGCGACCCCAGCCGGTGGACGGGCAGTTGCGCCTGGGCGCCGACTGGCGGCCGGACACCCCCGACACCCACTTCGGCTTCCCCGACGACGAGCACTCCTTCACCCGCGCGGTGCTGCGCTGCGTGGGCATCGGCAACTGCCGAAGCCACTCGGGCGGGGTGATGTGCCCCTCGTACCGGGCCACTCGGGAGGAGGAGCACTCCACGCGCGGCCGGGCGCGGCTGCTGTTCGAGATGCTCAACGGGCATGCCGACTCCGCGATCCGGGACGGCTGGCGCTCCACCGCCGTACGCGACGCGCTCGACCTGTGCCTGGCCTGCAAGGGCTGCAAGTCCGACTGCCCGACCGGCGTCGACATGGCCACCCTCAAGGCGGGACCGCACCACCCTCGTCCTGGTCACCGCCCGCTCCGGCACCACCACCGGACTCGGCTGCACCTACGCCCCCGCCGCCACCGCCCACCTGGTCGGCGAACAGCTCGCGGGCAGCGTGATCGGCCGCCCGGCCCTCGACGTGCCACGCGTCAACGATGCAACGCGGGACTGCCCGGTGTGGCCGCCCAGGCGGTCTCCGCCGTCGACATCGCCCTGTGGGACCTCAAGTCCCGTCTGCTCGGCCTGCCCCTCGTCCAGTTGCTCGGCGCCGCGCGCGACGAGGTCCCGGTCTACGGCAGCGGCGGCTTCACCACGTACGACGCCGAGCGACAGCACCGCCAACCACGCGGCTGGACGACGGAGGCGGGCATACCCCGAGTGAAGATCAAGATCGGGGAGTCCTGGGGCCGCCGTACCGACCGGGACCTCGAACGCGTCGCCCGCGCACGGGCGAGCATCGGCGACCGTCCCGAGCTGTACGTGGACGCGAACGGCGCCTACACCGGCGGCCAGGCCCGCCGACTCGCGGGCCCCCTCGCCGAGTCGGGCGTGACCTGGTTCGAAGAGCCCGTCTCCTCCGACCATCTCACCACCCTCGCCGACCTGCGGAGCCGACTCCCGATGGACGTCACGGCCGGCGAGTACGGCTACACGCTGCCGTACTTCGCGCACCTGCTCACCGCCGGGGCCGTCGACTGCCTCCAGGCCGACGTCACCCGGTGCGGCGGGATCACCGTCTGGCTGCGCGTCGCCGCGCTCGCCCACGCACACGGCACCGACATCTCCGGCCACTGCGCACCGGGCGCCCACGCCCATGCGGCCGCCGCGGTGCCCAACCTGCGCCATCTGGAGTGGTTCCACGACCATGTCCGCATCGAGCGGCTGCTCTTCGACGGCGTCCTCGACCCCGGCGGCGGGAGCATCACACCGGGCGCCGACGGGGCCCCGGGACTCGGCCTGGTCCTCGCCGAGGAGCGGGCGGCGCCGTACCGGGTGGCGTGAACTCACCGAAAGGGAAAGGGAGCCGACCATGTCCACGACCGTCGTCATCACCGGCGCCAGCGCCGGGATCGGCCGCGCCACCGCCCGCCGCTACGGCCGGCGCGGCGCCAACGTCGTCCTGGTCGCGCGCGGCGAGGGCGGCCTCGGGGCAGCCGCCGACGAGGTCGCGGCGCTCGGCGGCCACCCCTTCGTCAGGCCCGCCGACATGGCCGACCCGGCGCAGGCGGAGGCCGTCGCGGCGGACGCCGAGCGGGAGTTCGGACCGATCGACGTCTGGATCAACTGCGCCTTCGTCTCCGTCTTCGCGCCGTTCGACGAGATCACGCCGGACGAGTACCGACGCATCACCGAGGTGACCTATCTGGGCTTCGTCAACGGCACCCGCGCCGCCCTCGCCCGGATGCTCCCGCGCGACCGGGGCACCATCGTGCAGGTCGGCTCCGCGCTCGGCGAACGCTCGATCCCGCTCCAGTCGGCGTACTGCGGCGCCAAGCACGCCGTCAACGGCTTCAGCTCGTCCCTGCGCACCGAACTCCTGCACCGCGGCAGCCGGGTGCACCTCACGATCGCCCAGATGCCCGCCGTCAACACCCCGCAGTTCGACTGGGTCCGCTCCCGCCTGGGCCGCCACCCCATGCCGGTCCCGCCGATCTACCAGCCGGAGGTCGCCGCCCGCGGCGTCGTGTACGCGGCCGACCATCCCCGCCGCAAGCAGTACTACATCGGCGCCTCCACCGTCGCCACCATCTGGGCCAACCGCCTCGTCCCCGCCCTCCTCGACCGCTATCTGGCCCGCACCGGCTACGACGCCCAGCAGACCGACCGGGTCCCGCCCACCGGCGACGACAACCTCTTCACCCCCGTCGACCGCGCCCCCGCCGACGACCACGGTGCCCACGGTGCCTTCGACGAAGACGCCCACGCCCACTCCTGGCAGGAGGCCCTCCTGCGCCACCCCACCACCACCGCCCTCGGCGCGGGCGCCGCCACCCTCGCCGCCGTCGCGGGCGTCCGCCGCCTGACGCGCTCGGCGGCCTAGGCTGAGGCCGTGCGCCTCCTGCTGATGTCAGACACCCATCTGCCCCGGCGCGCCAAGCGGCTCCCGGACGAGCTGCTGGCCGAACTCCCGCGTGCGGACGTGGTGTTCCACGCCGGGGACTGGGTGGACGCCGCCACGCTCGATCTGCTGGAGAGCCGCAGCCGGCGGCTGATCGGGGTGTACGGCAACAACGACGGGCCCGAGCTGCGCGCGCGCCTGCCCGAGGTGGCGTACGCCGAACTCGGCGGTCTGCGCTTCGGGGTGGTGCACGAGACGGGGGCGGCGCAGGGGCGCGAGGCCCGTTGTGCCGCCCGTTTCCCCGACCTCGACGTGCTGGTCTTCGGGCACAGCCACATCCCCTGGGACAGCACCGCGCCCGGCGGGCTGCGGCTGCTCAACCCCGGTTCGCCGACCGACCGCCGCCGCCAGCCCCACCGCACCTACCTGACGGCCGAGATCCGGGACGGGGCGCTCGCCGAGGTGACCCTGCATCGGCTGCCGTGACGGTAGCCCGCGTGCGATCATCACCGGATGATCTCCAGCGCAGGGATACCCGACGTCGTACCCGCGGGCCGCATGGCCGACGGCGGGCAGCCCGTGCTCGATCTCGCCGAGGGCCTGGAGCTGCGGCCCTGGCGCCCGGACGACGCCGGTGTGCTGCTCGGTGCTGCGCGGGACCCGGCGATCCGGCAGTGGAACCTGTTCACCGTGGCCGACCACGCCGACGCCCGGCAGCGGATCGCCCGGATGCACGAGCGGTGGCGGGGCGAGACCGGTGCCGTGTGGGCCATCGCCCGCTCCGGCGGCGCCGCGATCGGACTCATCGGGCTCAACGACATCGACCTCGCGGGTGGCGCCGCCGAACTCGTCTACTGGCTGCTGCCCGAGGCACGCGGCGCGGGCCTCGCCGTCACCGCGACCCGGCGCCTGGCCCGCTGGGCCCTGGACGACCTGGGCCTGCACCGGCTGCGGCTGTGCCACTCCACCCGCAACCCCGCCTCCTGCCGGGTCGCCGAGAAGGCCGGCTTCACCGCCGAGGGCACGATGCGCGGCGCGCTGCTGCACGCGGACGGGTGGCACGACCAGCATCTGCACGCACGGGTGGCCGGGGACCCCGAGTAGGCGTGGCCCGGCCGTCTCCCGTACGAGCCGAGGCCGCTTCCGGCAAGACGCGCGCACCGCCGTTCACGGTGGGGCCCGCGCGCGGTGGCTGTCGGCTCGGCCGGTGCCCGCGCGGGCCGTCTCTCGGGGGGCGTCCGGGATCGCGGGAGCCCCCGTCGGCGGACCTCATCCGCGCCGTCTGCGCCCGTGCCCCCGCCGGCGTCGCCGCAGCCGCAGCACCGCCACGACCAGCGCGGCGAGGGCCGCCGCGATCGGTGCCGCGCGTTTGGCCAGGGGCACCCCGGCGGTGCGCAGGAGGTCCAGCGGGGGTGGCTCCTCCCCGGCGCGCCGTGCCTCGGGCGCTCCCGCCCTCCCGGCTCCCGCCGCCTCTCCGGCTCCGGCCGCTGCCCCGGCTCCCACCGCCTCCTCGCCCGCCCCCGCCTCCCCGGCGGCCGCCCCCGGCCGCTCCACCAGCCGGGCGGCCAGGCAGTCGGCGAACTGGCCCACCAGCCGGTCGCCCACCTCTGCCAGTACCCCGCGCCCGAACTGCGCGGGCCGCCCCGTCACCGTGAGGTCGGTCCGCACCGACACCGCCGTACCGCCGTCCCGCTCGGTCAGCGTGCCGGTGACCGTCGCCCTGGCCGTGCCCTGCCCGCGCGTCTCCCGGCCGGTCGCCACCAGCACCATCCGGTGCGACCCCGCGTCCTGCTCCTCGAACACCGCCGTACCGCGATACGTCACCGTCACCGGGCCGACCTTGACCTTCACCGAGCCGGTCACGGTCCTGCCGTCGTACTCCTCCACCACCGCGCCCGGCAGGCACGGCGCGACCCGCTCGATGTCGAGCAGCGCGGGCCAGGCCCGATCGACCGGCACCGGAACGGTGAACTCGTGGTGCAGCTCCATGACGTGCTCCTTGCGAATCAGGCATCAGGACTCAGGCATCAGGACTCAGGAATCAGGCATCAGGGATCAACTTCAGCCCCTGCCACCGGCACCGCCCCCGTACCGACCCACGCCTTCGGCACCGCACCGGCCTGCGCCCCGCGCACCACCGCCGCGAGCCGCTCCAGCGCCGCCAGGCTGTGCCCCTCGACGAACTCGTCCACGCTCGGCAGCGCCGCCGCCATCCCCGCGGCCGTCGGCGCGTAACCCGGGCGCGCCTTACGGGGGTTGGCCCAGACGACCCGGTGCGCCAGCGCGTGCAGCCGGCGCATCTGGGTGCCCAGCAGCGCGGGATCGTCGCGCTCCCAGCCGTCGGACAGCAGCACCACGACCGCGCCGCGCGCCATGCCCCGCTGCCCCCACCGGTTCAGGAACTCGCGCAGCAGCTCGCCCAGCCGGGTGCCGCCGCGCCAGTCGGGCACCGCCGCCGCGACCGCCGCCATCGCCAGGTCCGGGTCGCGATGGGAGAGTTCGCGCGTCACCCGGGTGAGCCGGGTGCCGATGGTGAAGACCTCCGTACGTCCGCCCCGTACGGCCGCGTGGGCGAAACGCAGCAGCGCGTCGGCGTACGGCGCCATCGAACCGCTCACGTCCACCAGCAGCACCACCCGGCGCGGCCGGTCCACGCGGGCGTGCCGGCGCAGCCGGGCCGGTTCGCCGCCGCGCCGCAGCAGTTCGCGCACGGTACGGCGCGGGTCCACCTCCCCGCGCCGCGCGGGCCGCCGCCGGGCCGACCGCCGCGCCTCGCCGCGCAGCGCGAACGCGGCGAGCAACCGTTGGAGCTGGGCCCGCTCCCCGGCGTCCAGCGCGGCGACGTCACGGTGCCGCAGCACCTCGGTGGAGCTGGCGAGCGCGGCGGTGGGCGGGCCCGACGGGTCGCGCGCGCCAGGGGTACGGCCGCCGTCCGGCACGTCCCTCGCGCGCAGCCGCGGCCGGGGCGGGGCAGGGGCGCGCACCGTCGGCCGCGCGGGTGACCCCTCGGCGGCACCGAAGTAGGCGGCGAACACCCGCTCGTACCGCTCCAGATCGTCCGGCCCGCCGCACAGTGTCGCCCGCCCCGCCGCGTACACATCCGCCCGCACACCGGGCCGCAGCACGGACACCGCCCGCAGGAAGGCGTACATCCGCTCGGCGCTCGCGTCGACTCCCGCCGCGCGCAACGCCCGTACGAATCCGAGCAGTACGGCGTCGGCCCCCGCCGGTCCCGAACCCGGGACCCCGGCCTCCCGTGCCTCCTCCCGCCCGTCGCCGGTCACCGCGCTCACACTCCCCGCGCCGCCAGCACCGCGGCCAGGTCGAGCCCCCTGGCCCGGTCCATGTCCTCCCGGTACTTCAGGACGGAACCCAGTGTGGAGACGGCGAGTTCCGCGTCGACCTCCGTGGCGCCCAGCGCGTCCAGCGCCTCGGCCCAGTCGATGGTCTCCGCGACACCCGGGGGTTTCACCAGGTCCGCGCCGCGCAACGCCTGCACGAGCGCGGTGACCTGCTCGGCGAGGCGCGCCGACACCGCCGGCAACCGGCGGCGCACGATGGCGAGTTCACGGGCGAAGCCGGGATGGTCGAACCAGTGGTACAGGCACCGCCGCTTCAGCGCGTCGTGCACCTCGCGGGTCCGGTTGGAGGTGAGGACGACCACCGGTGGCACCTCGGCCCGCAGCGTGCCCAGCTCCGGGATCGTCACCGCGTACTCGGACAGCAGCTCCAGCAGGAACGCCTCGAACTCGTCGTCGGCCCGGTCGATCTCGTCCACCAGCAGTACCGACGGCTGTGTCTGCAACGCCTGGAGCAGCGGCCGGGCGACGAGGAAGCGCCGGTCGTACAGCTCGCTCTCCAGCCGGTCCGCGTCCCTGACGCCGGCCGCCTCCGCCGCCCGCAGATGCAGCAGTTGACGCGGGAAGTCCCAGTCGTACAGGGCCTGCGAGGCGTCGATGCCCTCGTGGCACTGCAACCGGATCAGCGGTGCGTCCAGTGCCTCGGCGAGGGCGGAGGCGAGCGCGGTCTTGCCGACGCCCGCGTCGCCCTCGCAGAACAGCGGCCGGTGCAGCCTCAGTGCCAGGTAGCAGGTGACGGCCAGCCCCTCGTCGACGAGGTACCCCGTCTCCTCCAGGCGGGCCCGCACCTGCTCCGGGCCGTCCATCCGGGTGATCGGTGTTCACCCCATCCCGGCCGCGGTCAGCACCGCTCGCTTGGTCAGCACCTGTGCCAGGTGCGTCCGGTAGTCGGGCGAGGCCGACGTGTCCTGCCCCGGCTGCGCGCCCTCGGCCGCCGACCGCGCCGCCCGCACCACCGCGTCCGGCCCGTCGGCACCGGCCAGCGCCGACTCCGCCGCGGCCGCCCGCAGCGGGGTCGTGCCCATGTTGGTCAGGCCGACCCGCGCCTCGGCGATGCGCCCGTTCTCCCGCCGCACCATCGCCGCGACGCCGACGATCGCCCAGGACTGCGCCACCCGGTGGAACTTCTCGTAGTGGAAGCCCCAGCCGTCCGCCTTCGGCACCCGCACCTCCACCAGCACCTCGTCAGGGGCGAGGGCGGACTGGAGGTAGTCGACGAAGAACTCCCGGGCGGGGACGGTGCGTCGGCCGTTCGGACCGGCCGCCACCAGTTCGCCGTCCAGCGCCAGGACGACCGCGGGCAGATCGCCGGCCGGATCGGCGTGCGCCAACGAGCCGCCGAGCGTGCCCCGGTGGCGGACCGCCGGGTCGGCGACGGTGGCCGTGGCGGCCGCCAGCAGCCCGGCGTGGCGGCGCACCAGCGGATCGCGGATCACGTCGTGGTGCGTCGTGAGCGCGCCGATGACCAGCGCGTCACCGTCCTCACGCACCCCGCGCAGGCCGGGGATCCGGCCCACGTCCACGACGAGTTCGGGGAAGGCGAGACGCAGCCGCAGCAGCGGCAGCAGGCTCTGCCCGCCGGCCAGCACCTTCGCCTCGTCGCCCGCCTCGCCGAGCAGCCGTACGGCCTCCTCGACGGTCTTCGGACGGGCGTACTCGAATGCCGGGGGAATCATGCCGTCGCCTCCCTCACCGTGCGCCACACCCGTTCGGGGGTGCAGGGCATCCGTACGTCGTCGACGCCGAACGGCCGCAGCGCGTCCACGACGGCGTTGACCACGGCGGGCGTCGAGGCGATCGTCCCGGCCTCCCCGACCCCCTTGACCCCGAGCGCGTTGGACGACGCGGGAGTCTCCGTCCGGTCGGTCACGAACTCCGGCAGGTCGGCGGCCGAGGGCACGAGATAGTCGGCCATGCTGCCGGAGACGAGGTTGCCCTCGTCGTCGTAGACGGCCTCCTCGTACAGCGCCTGCGCGATGCCCTGCGCGAGCCCGCCGTGCACCTGCCCCTCCACGATCATCGGGTTGACCACATGGCCGACGTCGTCCACGCAGACGTACGACCTGATCCTCGTGTGCCCGGTCTCCGTGTCGACCTCGACCGCGCACAGGTGGGTGCCGTGCGGGAAGGAGAAGTTCTCCGGGTCGACCACGTGTTCGGCGTTGATGGACGGTTCCACGCCGTCGGGCAGGTCGTGGTTGGTGAACGCCTCGAAGGCGATCTCCTGGATGGACCTGCGCGCCTCCGGGGAGCCCTTCACGGAGAACACGCCGTCCCGGAACTCCAGGTCCTGCTCGCTCGCCTCCAGCAGGTGTGCGGCGACCTTGCGGGCCTTTCGGACCACGGTGGTCGCCGCCCGGTGCACGGCCTCGCCGCCGACGGCCAGCGACCGCGAGCCGTAGGTGTCCATGCCCTGCGGGGAGGACCTGGTGTCGCCGTGCAGCACCTCGACGTCCTCGAACGGCACGCCGAGCACGTCCGCCGCGATCTGGCTCCAGCAGGTCTCGTGACCCTGCCCGTGCGGGCTGGTGCCGGTGACCACCTCGACCTTGCCGGTGGGCAGCATCCGGATGCTCGCCGCCTCCCAGCCGCCCGCGCCGTACCTGAGGTCGCGCAGCACCCGGCTCGGTGCCAGTCCGCACATCTCCGTGAACGTGGACACGCCGATGCCGAGGCGGACCGGGTCGCCGCGCTCGTTGCGCTCGCGCTGCTCGGCGCGGAGTCCGTCGTAGCCGAACAGGCTCAGGGCCTTCGCGGTCGCCGCCTCGTAGTCGCCGCTGTCATAGGTCAGTCCGGCGATCGTGGTGTACGGGAACTCCTCGCGCCGGATCCAGTTGCGGCGCCGCAACTCCACCGGGTCCAGGCCCAGTTCGGCGGCCAGCTCGTCCATGATCCGCTCGATGGCGAACGTGGCCTCCGGGCGGCCGGCGCCCCGGTAGGCGTCGGTCGGGGTACGCGTCGTGAAGACGCCGGTGCAGTTGAACTCGTAGGAGTCCATCTTGTAGATCGCCGGGTACATGAACGCGCCCAGGATCGGGATGCCCGGCGTGACCAGCATCAGATAGGCGCCCATGTCCGCGATCAGGTCCACCTTCAGGCCGAGCAGCCGGCCCTCGCGGGTGGCCGCGACCTCGATGTCCTGGATCATGCCGCGCCCGTGGTGCGTGGCGAGATAGCCCTCGGACCGGGACTCGGTCCACTTCACCGGCCGCCCCAGCTTGCGGGCGACCGCGAGGGCCAGGGCCTCCTCGCCGTACACCTGGAGCTTGGAGCCGAAGCCACCGCCCACGTCCGGGGCGATCACCCGCAGCTTGTGCTCCGGGATCCCGGTGACCGTGGCCAGCATGATCCGCAGGATGTGCGGGATCTGGGTGGCCGAGTACACGGTGTACTCGCCGGAGGCGGCGAGCGGGGTGACGACGACCGCGCGCGGCTCCATCGCGTTGGGGATGAGCCGCTGCTGGTGGTAGCGCCGCTTGACCGTCACCTCGGCGCGCTCGCGCACGGCGTCGAAAGCCTCGCCGGTGGCCAGCGGCCAGGTGTAGCAGCGGTTGGTGCCCTTGTCGGAGTGGACCAGCGGGGCGCCCTCGGTCAGTGCCGCCTCCAGGTCGAGCACCGGCGGCAGCGGGTCGTAGTCGACCTCGACCGCCTCCAGCGCGTCGGCCGCCGCGTACCGGTCGCGGGCCACGACGACCGCCACCGGGTCGCCCGCGTAGCGGACCTCGTCCACCGCGATCGGCGGATGGTCGGGCAGCACGATGTCCTCGGTCACCGGCCACGCGCAGGGCAGCGAGCCGAGCCCCTCGGCGAGATCCGCGCCGCTGAACGCGGCGAGCACACCGGGGCGTTCGAGCGCGGGTGCGACATCGACGCGGGTGAGGCGGGCGTGCGCCATCGGGCTGCGCAGGATGGCCAGGTGCAGCAGCCCGGCGACCTGGATGTTGTCGGTCCAGTTGGTCTGGCCGGTGAGCAGCCGGGCGTCCTCCTTGCGCAGCCGGGAGCGGCCGACCTCCCGCCCGGCCTCGGTCTCGCCCGCCACGGCCTGCCCGGTCATGCCGTGACCTCCTCGGTGACCTGCGGTCCGGGTGTGTCCTGTGCGCGGGACGCGGGTCCCGGGCCGTCCGGCTGTCCGGACGCGGCGAGCACCGCGCGGACGATGTTCTGATAGCCGGTACAGCGGCAGAGGTTGCCCTCCAGGGCCCCGCGCACCTCCTCGGAGGTGGGGTGCGGGTTCTCCCGGAGGAGGTCGCGCGCCGCCATGATCATGCCCGGGGTGCAGTAGCCGCACTGAAGTCCGTGCCGCTCGTGGAAAGCGCGCTGGAGCGCCGTCCACTCCCCGTCCTTCGCCAGGCCCTGCACCGTCGTCACCGCGCACCCGTCCGCCTGGACGGCCAGCACCGAGCAGCTCTTGACGGTCGCGCCGTCCAGCTCGACCGTGCACGCCCCGCAGTTGGAGGTGTCGCAGCCGATCGGGGTACCGGTCAGACCGAGACGGTCGCGCAGGTAGTGGGCGAGGAGCAGCCGGGGCTCCACGTCGTCCTCGTAGGTCGTGTCGTCGACATTCACCTTGATGTGCGTCATGCGCCCTCCAGACCGTGCGGGCAGGAGTCGTTATCAGCCGGTCCGGCATGATGTAGGTCACTCTATGACCGGGGTGTGGACCCGGCGAGCGCTGCGGCACGGAGCGGTCGGGCGTGGGAGCGGCGGCGCGGGACGCCGGCGAGATCGACCGGCGGGGCGCGTCGGCGGGCACCCTCCGGGACGGTGGGGCCGGGGCGAAGCGGGCGGCGCGGGTGCCGGGCGGCGGCGGGGCGCCCAGGGGGACGAGCGGCGGGGCCGGGCGGCGCACCCGACGGTGCGTCCAGCCCGCCGCACCGGACCCGCCCGACGCCGTACGCCACGGCGAGCGAACGCGGCGGGACGTCCGTGTCCCTCTACGGCGCTGTGCCCGGCGGCTCACCGACGGCGCGGTCACCATGACCCACTCCGGCTGCTCGCCGAGGCGCCGCGCCGGACCCGCACCCGGGTGTACGAGCCGGTGCGCCGCTTCGGCCGACGGCACCGGGGGACACCCTCGGCGTGCTGCTGCCGGTGCTCGCCCGGCTCGGCGCGATCCCCGAGACCACCGGCACCAGCAGGATGGAGTACCTGCTCGACGTCACGCGGAGGACGGGGGCGGACGGCGCGGGGCCGGGCCGGAGGGGGATTCAGGCGCGGGGACGCAGGCGTTCCGGGGCCGGGGACGTCCGGGACGTTCGGCGCGCGCGATCGGGCCGGAACTGGTCTGCTGGGGGAGGGGCGGGCCGTCGTACCCGCCCTGTCAGGCACCGTACCGGGCCCGTCCGGCCGTACCCGGCGGGTCCGTGGGGAGCGGCGGCCGTCGCGCCCGTTCCCCCGCGACCCGGCCGCCTCCCGCCGCTCGCAGTCCCTTCTCCGGAGAGATCCATGAGTAGCTATCGAGTCGCCCAAGTGACCGCGGCGAACGGCACCTTCGAGCTGGTCGAGCGCGAGGTGCCGAGGCCCGGCCCCGGCCATGTGCGGATCGCCGTCGAGGCGTGCGGCGTCTGCCACAGCGACGCGCTGTTCGTCAGCGCGGCGGTGCCGGGCGTGACGTTCCCCGAGGTGCCCGGACACGAGATCGCCGGGCGGATCGAGGAACTGGGCGAGGGGGCGGGCGACCGCGGGTGGCAGGCCGGCGACCGGGTGGCCGTGGGCTGGTTCGGCGGCAGCTGCGGCCACTGCCGGGCCTGCCGCGAGGGCGACTTCATCGTGTGCGAGAACCTCAAGGTGCCGGGCTGGACCTACGACGGCGGCTTCGGCGAGCGGGTGATCGCACCCGTGGACGCCCTGGCCCGGATTCCCGACCCGCTGGCCGCGAGCGACGCCGGGCCGCTGGCCTGCGCCGGCGTGACCACGTTCAACGGGCTGCGGCGCAGCGCGGGGCGCCCGGGCGACCTGGTCGCGGTGCTCGGCCTCGGCGGGCTCGGGCACCTGGGGGTGCAGTACGCGGCCGCGATGGGCTTCGAGACGGTCGCGATCGCCCGCGGCCCCCAGAAGGCCGACTTCGCCGAGCAACTCGGCGCCCACCACTACGTCGACAGCACCGCCGCCACCCCGGTCGCCGAGGCGCTCCAAGCCCTCGGCGGCGCCAAGGTCGTCCTCGCCACGGCCGGCAACTCCGAGGCCATCTCCGCCACGGTGGACGGCCTCACCCACCGCGGTGAACTGGTCGTCATCGGCGCGGACGTCGCCCCCCTCGACATCAACCCGAACCAGCTCCTCATGGCGGGGCGCGTGGTCCGGGGCCATCCCTCCGGGACCTCGCGGGACATCGAGGACACGATGGCCTTCAGCGTCCTGCACGGCATCCGGCCGATGACGGAGAAGGTGCCGCTCGGGGAGGCGGATGCGGCGTACCGGAAGATGATGTCGGGGGGCGCGAGGTTCCGGATGGTGCTGACCACCGGCTGAGCGGGTGACGGTGAGGGGGCGACTCCGGCCGTCAGGGTGGAGCCACGGGGGTCGGGGGCCCGGTTCCGGACGGTGGTCGGCCGGCGCTCGGTGCCGGCGCGCGTGACCCGGTCCGGCTCCTCAGGCCGCCTCGGTCCCCCCGGCCGCGGCCTCCGCCGCCGTCACCGTCTGTTCCAGCAGCGTGGCGATCGTCATCGGGCCGACGCCGCCCGGCACCGGGGTGATCAGCGAGGCGCGCTCGGCGGCCGAGTCGAAGTCGACGTCGCCGATGTTCCCGGCGTTGTAGCCGGCGTCGATCACGACCGCGCCGGGCTTGATGTCCTGCCCCCGGATCAGCCGGGGCCTGCCGACCGCCGCGACGACGATGTCGGCCTCGCGGACCGCCGCCGACAGATCCCGGGTGCGCGAGTGGCAGTACGTGACCGTCGCGTCCCTGGCCAGGAGCAGCATGCCCACGGGCTTGCCGAGGATCGCGCTGCGGCCCACCACCACGGCCCGCTTCCCGGCCGGGTCGACGCCGTACTCGTCCAGCAGCCGCAGGATGCCGCCCGGTGTGCAGGAGACGAAGCCCGGCAGGCCGAAGCTCATGGTGGCGAAGGAGGCGAAGGTGACCCCGTCGACGTCCTTCTCCGGCGCTATCGCCTCGAACGCGGCCCGCTCGTCGACGTGGTCGCCCACCGGATGCTGGAGCAGGATTCCGTGCACCGTCGGATCGGCCGACAACTCCCGCAGGGTGCCCACGAGTTCGGCGGTGGTCGTGGTGGCGGGCAGGGCCACGTGCCGGGAGGTGATGCCCGCTTTGCGGCAGCGGTTCTGCTTCATCCGGACGTACGTCACGGATGCCGGGTCCTCGCCGACCAGCACGGTCGCGAGGCAGGGCGCGACGCCGGTGCGCGCGGTGAGTTCCGCGGCCCTGCGCGCGGTGTCCTCGATGATGTGGCGGGCGAGGGCGGTTCCGTCCATGAGACGGGCCTGGGTCATGCGGCACACTCCTGAGCTGGATCGATTCTCTCGCCCAGGCGCGCGGCAACCACCATGGACCGCTCCCCGGTGGTTCTCCACCTCAGCGCCAGTCACGGCCGGGTACAGCGTAACCGAGCCACGCACGGGCCGAGCCCCCGGCTTCCGACGCCCACCCCGTGAGCGCGAGCCGAGACCGGCCTCACCTCAAGTCCCGGCCGTCCCCGCCGTGTCGCGACGGCCGCCTCACCGCGTCCTGCCGCGCCGAAGGGGCCGAAGACACCGAAGGCGCGGAGCCCGCGGCACCGCGGTACGCGGCCGCACCCGCACCGCCTTCAGCGCCGACCGCACCACCGCCGTCGTCACCGGCACACGCGCCGCCGAGATCGGCCCCCGTCGCCGCGGCCGCGCCCGTCCCGCCACCGCTCGGGCCGAGAAGGTCCAGGTCAGCCGCGAGCTGACCTGGATTCCGGCGAACCTCCCGCCTACTCGTCCCATGCCTGGATCAGTATCTGCTCGGCGATCTTCCCGTCCCGCAACGTGATCATGGACTCGGCGAGGACGCGGGTGCCGTCCCCGTACTGGCAGGACTCGGTGAACGCGGCGTGGTCGCCCTGCACCACGCACCGTTCCAGCTTGTGGATCATGTCGCGGCGGTAGACGTCGTCGAGCATCTCGGCGATCTCGCCGCGGCCGTGCAGGATCTTGGGGTGGCTGGGCTGGGTGTTGCGGTCGACGATGCGGATCTCCGCGTCGTCCGCGTACAGGGCCAGCAGCGTGTTCCCGGTGTTCCCCTCGATGCCTCGGCGCAGTGTCTCGGTGTCGAAGCCAGAGCCTGTCGCGGTGCCCATGGTGACCTCCTTCAGGCGCTCGCGGCCCGGCGGACCGTGCGGGCCCCGTCTTCGAGAGTCCTCCGGCCCGGCGGCCTCGGCAAGCGCACGGGACGCGCTCCACCTCACGAGTGAGCGGCGGCCGCCGCCCGTGTCCGGCCGGGGGGCGCGGGCGTTGCTGAGAGCATGATCTCAACACGCCGTATCGTCGCCGTCCTCGGTCTCGCCGCCGGGGTCACGGGCCTGGCCGCGCCCCTCGCCAACGCGGCAGACGCGAGCGCCACGCACACCGGGCGGATCAACCCCATGACCACGCTGGACACGCTCGCCGCCAGCGGTCTCCCGGCCGCACAGCAGGCGGAGATGCCCGCGGTCTCCGAGCAGCTCAAGGCCCTGAACCAGGTCAGCGAGCTGAACAAGCTCAGTGAACTCCACCAGGTCACGGACATCGTGGCACCGGTCACGGGCCTGCTGCCGGCCGTACAGGCCTGAGCCGGCGCCTCACGCCGGCGCGCTCCCGAGTCCCGGCCCGCTGCCCGCGTCCAGCACCGCCCAGTCCCTGGCCACGGCGTAGGCCGAGCCCGGGTCGGCGGCGGTGCCGGGCGGGAGGCATCCGGGGAGCGCGCGGGTGAGGGTGTCCCCGGGGCCCAGCTCCAGCCAGGTGCGCACCCCGTCCCGGTGCAGCAGGGCGGCCACGTCCGCGAACCGCCGGGTCGGCGGGCCCGGCAGCCAGAACCCCGGCTCGGTGGTCTCGGCGGTCACCGGGCGGGCGGTGACGTCGGAGACGAGGGGGAGCCGCGGCGGACAGGGACGGAGCGCGGCGAGCGCACGGCCGCAGGCGGCGAGGGCCGACCGCGGTGGCGCCTCGCCCGGGGCGCCGTCCGGCAACCGGGCCAGCGCCCCGACCGCATGGCAGGCGTCCGCGAGGGAGAAGACCCCGGCGGCGTACGCGGCGGCCATCCGCCCCGCCGTATGCCCGAACAGCACATCGGGCCGCACGCCCCAGCTCCGCAGCAGCCGGTACTGCGCCACCTGGAGCGCGAAGAGCGCGGGGCCGGCGAACGGCGCCCGCCCCAGCAGCGCCGACGTCCGGGTGCCGGGGTCCGCGAACATCACACATTTCAGGGGCAGTTCGAGATACGGATCGAGGCGCGCGCACAACTCGTCCAGCGTCTCGGCGAACAGTGGTTGAGCCGCCGCGAGTTCACGACCCATCCCGGGGCGCGACGAGGCGCCGGCCGAGAACAGGAATGCGATACGTCCCTTACGGCCATCGGCGAACATGCCTCCATGCAGACACGACCGGGTAAGGGCACACACCAGGCGGATTCCCGCACCCCGCAAAGGAATTGCCATCATCGAACGTCGTCGTGCGGACGCGCTCTTGCGTAATTCACAAGCATTCCCCGGGTCATGGACCGCATCGCCCCGTCGAGCCGCCGCCAGGTGCCCCTGCGCGCCGGGGACAGGGGCGCCGACGGCGAGGTCGGGCCTGGGCGGGTGACCGAGGAGTCGTCGCCGGGGAGGCCACCGGACGGCGGCGTGGGGCCCGGCCCCGGCTCGCGCCGGATCGGGCGGCGCGGGGCTCCGCCGGCCCTCGGCGGGGACGAGGCCCCGCGCGTACGACACGGTGGGCGCGGCGGTCAGGTGGCACGCGGCGGTACCGGCGCCGGTGGCTCCGAGCCGGAGGCTCCCCGCGCGGCCGCCCCTTCCGGAGCCGCCGGAGGCAGCCGTGCGCCCGGCGGAGGAGCCCGGCGGAGGCGGCCGTCGGGGGAAGGCGCGGACGCGGCGGAGCGGCGGAGCCGAGGCGTCTCCGGGCGCCGCCGAAGACCGGCCGACGGCCCTCGTGCGCGGCCGACGGGGGCGAGCGCCGCGTCGGCGACAGCGAGGGCGAAGTTCCTGGTCAGGCAGGTACACACGGTGGTGCGTCCCCGTGGGATCGGGTGACTCGGTGACGCTCACGAACCTGCCGCCCACCCCCGGCGTCCCGCTGATGAACGGCCGCCGGAGCCGAACCGCCGCGTCCGTGGCTGCCCCCCGGGGGAAAGATCCACGATCACCGCCGTGGCCCGTCCCGCCGCCGATCGGACGCGCGTAGGGTCTGCACCGTCAGCACTCGATGGAAGGAACCAGACCATGGCGCAGGAAGTACGCGGCGTGATCGCACCGGGCAAGAACGAGCCCGTACGAGTCGAGACGATCGTGGTGCCGGATCCGGGGCCGGGCGAGGCCGTCGTACGCGTCCAGGCCTGCGGTGTCTGCCACACCGATCTGCACTACAAGCAGGGCGGCATCTCCGACGACTTCCCCTTCCTCCTCGGCCATGAGGCCGCCGGTGTCGTGGAGTCGGTCGGCGACGGCGTCACCGAGGTGGCGCCCGGCGATTTCGTGATCCTCAACTGGCGTGCGGTGTGCGGCAATTGCCGGGCCTGTCTGCGTGGCCGCCCCTGGTACTGCTTCAACACCCACAATGCGAAGCAGAAGATGACCCTCGCCTCCACCGGCCAGGAACTCTCTCCGGCCCTCGGCATCGGCGCGTTCGCCGAGAAGACCCTCGTCGCCGCCGGCCAGTGCACCAAGGTCGACCCGTCCGTCTCCCCGGCGGTCGCGGGCCTGCTGGGCTGCGGCGTGATGGCGGGCATCGGCGCCGCCATCAACACCGGCGCGGTCGGCCGGGGCGACTCGGTCGCCGTCATCGGCTGCGGCGGCGTCGGTGACGCGGCCATCGCGGGCGCCGCCCTCGCCGGCGCGGCGAAGATCATCGCCGTGGACATCGACGACCGCAAGCTGGAGAAGGCCCGCGCCCTGGGCGCCACCCACACCGTCAACTCCCGGCAGAACGACCCGGTCGAGGCCGTCCGCGAGCTGACCGGCGGCTTCGGCGCCGACGTCGTCATCGAGGCGGTCGGCCGCCCGGAGACGTACAAGCAGGCCTTCTACGCCCGCGACCTCGCCGGCACCGTCGTCCTCGTCGGCGTGCCCACCCCCGAGATGAAGCTCGAACTGCCCCTGCTGGACGTCTTCGGCCGCGGCGGCGCCCTGAAGTCCAGCTGGTACGGCGACTGTCTGCCCTCCCGCGACTTCCCGATGCTCATCGACCTGCACCTGCAAGGCAGGCTGCCGCTCGACGCGTTCGTCACCGAGACCATCCGACTGGACGAGGTGGAGAAGGCGTTCGAGCGCATGCACCAGGGCGACGTGCTGCGCTCGGTGGTGGTGCTCTGATGACCGCCCGTATCGAACGCCTCGTCACCTCGGGCCAGTTCACCCTCGACGGCGGCACCTGGGACGTCGAGAACAACGTCTGGATCGTCGGCGACGACCATGAGGCGATCGTCATCGACGCCGCCCATGACGCCGAGGCCATCGTCCGGGCCGTCGGCGACCGGCGGCTCACCGCCATCGTGTGCACGCACGCCCACAACGACCACATCGACGCGGCGCCCGAACTGGCCGACCGCACCGGCGCGGTCATCTGGCTGCACCCCGACGACCTGACGCTGTGGCGGATGACCCACCCCGACCGCGAACCGGACCGGCTCCTCGTGGACGACCAGGTCATCGAGGCGGCCGGCGCCGACCTCACCGTGCTGCACACCCCCGGGCACGCGCCCGGCGCGGTCTGCCTCTACGACCCCGGCCTCGGCGTCGTCTTCACCGGCGACACCCTCTTCAAGGGCGGCCCCGGCGCCACCGGCCGGTCCTTCTCCCACTTCCCGACGATCATCGAGTCCATCCGGGAGAAGCTGCTCACCCTCCCGCCCGAGACCGAGGTCCTCACCGGCCACGGAGACTCCACCACCATCGGCGCCGAGGCTCCCCATCTGGAGGAATGGATCAGACGCGGGCACTGAGCCCCGGCCTGTGCACAGGGTCACGGTCATGACCACGAACACGGTCGTGGCCCTGCGCGGCACCCGCGTCCTGCGCCGCGCTCCCGACGGCCCGCCGCTGGACGGCGAGAGCACGGCGCTGGACCTGATCGGCGACGTCTACGGGCAGGACGCCCCGTTGGTCGAGGTGCCCGTGGCGCGGATCGCGGAGGATTTCTTCCCGCTGCGGTCGGGCGTCGCGGGCGCCGTGGTCCAGAAGTTCGCGAACCACCGGGTGCGGCTCGCCCGACAGGGGTTCCGCGCCGCGAAACCCGACAGAAGATGTCCGGCTTCTCCGTGACGCTGAGGGGCGACAGCACACGCACGGCGCACGGGAGGCCGGACATGTCAGAACCGCTCGAAGGCAAGGTCGCACTGGTCGCGGGGGCGACCCGGGGCGCCGGACGGGGCATCGCCGTCGAACTGGGCGCGGCCGGCGCCACCGTTTACGTCACCGGCCGCAGCACCCGCGCCCGGCGCTCCGAGTACGACCGCCCCGAGACCATCGAGGACACCGCCGACCTCGTCACCGCGGCCGGCGGCCACGGCATCGCGGTACCCGTCGACCATCTGCGGCCGTCCGCCGTACGCGACCTGGTGGACCGCATCGCGGACGAACAGGGCCGCCTTGACGTCCTCGTCAACGACATCTGGGGCGGCGAGAAGCTCTTCGAGTGGGACACCCCCGTCTGGGAGCACGACCTCGACAACGGGCTCAGACTCCTCCGCCTCGCGATCGAGACCCACGCCGTCACCAGCCACTTCGCGCTTCCGCTGCTGCTGCGCCGGCCCGGCGGCCTGGTCGTGGAGGTCACCGACGGCACCGCCGCCTACAACCGGGACACCTACCGGGTGAACTTCTTCTACGACCTCGCCAAGAGTGCCGTCCTGCGCATGGCCTTCGCCCTGGGCCATGAGCTCGGTCCGCGCGGCGCCACCGCCGTCGCCCTCACCCCCGGCTGGATGCGCTCGGAGCTGATGCTGGAGCTGTACGGCGTCCGCGAGGACAACTGGCGCGAAGTCCTCGACCGCGAGCCGCACTTCGCCATCTCGGAGACCCCGCGCTTCACCGGCCGGGCGGTCGCCGCGCTGGCCGCCGACCCCGCCGTGGCCCGCTTCAACGGGCAGTCCCTCTCCAGCGGCGGCCTCGCCCGGGAGTACGGCTTCACCGACCTCGACGGCAGCCGCCCCGACGCCTGGCGCTATCTGGTCGAGGTCCAGGACGCGGGCCGCCCGGCGGACACAACCGGCTACCGTTGACCGGGAGTTCGCGGAACACCCGGTCAGCACGGTGAAAGACCGCGCGTACGGTCGTACCGTCGCCCCATGAGCGATCACACCCGTTTCGCGGGACACGGAGTTCTCGTCACCGGGGCGGCCCGTGGCATCGGTGCCGCCGTCGCCCGGCGGCTCGCCGAGGAGGGCGGCCGGGTCCTGGTGACCGACCAGGACCTGCCCGAGGCCGAGCGGACCGCTTCGGCGCTGCGCCGACGAGGCCTGGACACCGAGGCGTTCGCATGCGACGTGGCCGACCGCGGTGCCGTGGAGGCGGCCGTGGCCCGCGCCGTCGACGCCTTCGGCTCCCTCGACGTGCTGGTCAACTGCGCCGCCCACAGCACCCCGGACGGCCCGCGCTTCGAGGACGGCTCCGACGAGTCCTGGGCGCGCGACCTCGACATCACCCTGACCGGCGTCCACCGCTGCTGCCGCGCCGCCCTGCCGCACCTGGCCGCCTCGGGACGCGGGGCGATCGTGAGCATCGGCTCCGTCAACGGCCTCCAGGACTTCGGCAACCACGGCTACAGCGCCGCCAAGGCCGGCCTCGGCTCCCTCACCCGCACCCTCGCCGGGCACGCGGCGGCCCGGGGCGTCCGGGTGAACCTCGTGGCGCCGGGGACGGTGCGCACCTCGGCGTGGGAGGGGCGCGACGACGACCTCGCGGCCGTGCGCGCCCTGTACCCGCTGGGCAGGATCGGCGAACCGGACGACATCGCCGCCGCGGTCGCCTTCCTCGCCTCCCGCGACGCCGCCTGGATCACCGGCACCACCCTCGTGGTCGACGGCGGCCTCACCGCGGTCCACACCGCCTTCCACGCGGCCCTGCGGCACCCGCGCGACTGACCGTCGTCCGCGGGGTCTCAGCGGGGGACCGGCACCGCTCCCGGGCCGCGCGTCGCGCGGCGCAACCGGCCCAGCAGTTCCCGTGCCGCCGGGCCCAGCGGCCCGCGCGTCCGCCAGGCGAGGGCCACGCGGCCGCGGGCCCGGGGGTCGGCGAGAGGAACGGTACGCAGGCCGGGGCGGGGGCCGTGGCCCGGGAGGACGGCGACCCCGAGGCCACGCGCGGCGAGGCGGGCGAGCGCGTCCGGGGTCGCGGCCTCGAACGCGACGTGCGGCCGGAACCCGGCCTCGGCGCAGAGCCGTTCCAGCACGGTCCGCGTCCCGGTCCCGCGGGGCAGAGCGATCAGCCGGTGCCCCTCCAGCGCGGCCGACGGGACGGCCTCCCCCTCGGGGTGTGCGGCCGGCAACGGGTGCTCCGGTACGGCCGCCACGACCAGCGGCACGTCGACGAACACCTCCCAGGCGAGGCCCGGCGGCGGGCACTCCTGCGCGACCCCGGCCACCGCGAGGTCCAGTTCGCCGCCGAGCAACGCGGACAGCATCCCCTGCGAGACGTCCTCCGTGAGCGTGACCTCCACCCCCGGGTGCGCCCGGTGGAAGCCGGCCAGCAGGGCGGCGAGGTCGAGTGGATGCGCCAGCGCGCCGGGCACGAGTCCGATCGCGACCCGTCCCCGCAGCAGCCCCGAGTACTCCTGGACCGTCTGCCGCACCCCCTCCACCGCCGCGAGCGCCGCGCGCGCGTACGGCAGCACGGCCTCACCGACCTCCGTCGGCCGCACGGCGCGCCCGGAGCGGTCCAGCAGCGGTTGCCCCAGCTCCCGCTCCAGCTGCCGTACCTGAGCGCTGAGTCCCGGTTGCGCGAGATGCAGTCGTTCGGCGGCCCGGGTGAAACCGGCCTCCTCGACCACCGTCACGAAGTAGCGCAGCTGCCTCAACTCCATAACGGATCATGCTAGTTCCGAGACGGATCACGTCTTGGACCTGCCGACGGGGCACCCGCATGCTGAGAGGCATGGGGAAAGCACCGGACATCGCCGCGCACATCGCCGCCGAACGACTCGAACTGGCCAATTTTCTCGATGGGTTGGCTCCCGCACAGTGGGACGCGCCCAGCCTGTGCGCGGGCTGGCGGGTGCGGGAGGTCGTGGCGCACATGTCGATGGGGTTCCGGTACCCGACGGCGAAGGTGCTGGTGGAGCTGGTCAGGGCGCGCGGCAGCCTGAACCGGATGACCGACCGGCTCGCCCGCCGGGACGCGGCCGCCCACCCGGCCCGCGACCTCGCCGGCTTTCTGCGCACCCACGCCCACCACCCCTGGAAGCCCCCGGTCGGCGGCCTGGCCGCGGCCCTCGGCCATGACGTCGTCCACGGCCTCGACGTCACCGTCGCCCTGGGCCTGGACCGCCGGGTCCCCGAGGACCGGCTGCGGATCCTCCTCGACGCGGTCGACCCGCGCGCCTTCCGGTTCTTCGGCGCCGACCTCACCGGGGTCCGGCTGTGCGCCGACGACCTCGACTGGTCCTTCGGCACCGGCGCGCCCCTGCACGGCAGCGCTCAGGACCTGTTGCTCGTCGCCTACGGCCGCCGGCTCCCCGGCGGTCGGCTCCGTGGTGAGGAAGTTCACCGTTTCGTCACGGCGTGACCAGAACCACAACCCTGGCGTGCCCGCTCGGGTCTACTTGTCCGAGATCGTGGGAATCGCGCACGAAAACACCCGCGAACCGGGGACAAGGAGAAAGCCCTCATGGGGGACATACGCAGACGAGGTGCCGTCGCACTCGGCCTGACCGGCCTGGTGGCGCCGCTCACACTCGCCCTCACCGCGGCACCGGCCCAGGCCGCGAGCTACTGCACCACCTCGACGGGCCCGTACCAGAAGCAGGTGGAGAAGTTCCTCGGCCGGCCGGTCGACGGCCGCCAGTCCACCGCGGACTGCAAGGCCATCCGCTCCTTCCAGGCCAAGCACGGCATCACGCCGACCATCGGCTACGCCGGGTCCGTCACCTGGGGTGTCATGGATCTGATGAACCAGCAGAAGGCCATCGGCAAGAACCCCAACAAGAGCGGCAAGTGCCCGGTGAACAAGGGCCGGATCGCCTGTGTGGACCTGACGCACCAGCTCAGCTGGGTCCAGGACGGCAAGAAGCTCGTCTACGGCCCCGTGCCCGTGCGCACCGGCCGGAAGGGGTACGTCACCCGCACCGGCCTGACGAAGGTCTACTGGCGTGACCTCCATCACGTCTCGACCCTCTACGACGTGCCGATGCCCTACAGCCAGTTCTTCAACGGCGGCGAGGCCTTCCACTCGGTGGGCCTGAGCATGTGGAACCCGCCGGGCTCGCACGGCTGCGTCAACATGACCCCCAAGGACGCCAAGAAGTACTGGTCGCTGCTGCGGACGGGCGACGACGTCTTCGTCTACGGCCGCAAGCCCGGCACCTGAGCGTCCGGTCGTCCGCGCGTGCTCCGCACGCGTTTCGAGCGGGTGGCGGGTCTTCGCTCACCCTCGTCCGGCGGTCCCGGTACGGCCGCCGGGTGAGGGTCGGGTGTGAACTCCCTTACACCGCTTGACACATTGACGTGATGAGTAACACGGTCCGAAATGTCCGCATCGAGGGTACTTACTCACAGCGCCTTCACTCCGATCGGCATATGCTTCACAGCATGTCCACCACTCTTGAAGCCGCCTCCGAGCGATCGGCCGCGGAGGTCAACGAGGAGATCCGGGCCCTGTGGCGCCGATCGGGCGGGACGCTGACCACCGAGCAGCGCAAGCAGTACCAGCGCCTCGTGATGGAATGGGCCGCCGCGGCCCCACGGCCGTACCGGGCGGTCTGACCTCGCGACGCGAACCCGCGACCCCGAACGGGAGTCGCGGGTCGACGGACCGTCCTCAGCCCTTGCGGGCCACCCCGCCGAACATCGCGACCTCCTCCGGCTCGGCCCCGTTGTCGTGCTCCGGGCGCCAGCGCGAGCAGGAGACCACGCCCGGCTCCAGCAGCTCCAGGCCGTCGAAGAAACGCGTCACGTCCGCGGGCGTGCGCTGGGTCAGCTTCGGCGTGCCGTGCTCGTTCCAGAACTTCACCGCCTCGTCCACGTCCGGCATCGCGGGATGCGTGACCGTGTGCGACAGCACGAGATGGCTGCCCGCCGGGAGCCGGTCCATCAACTGCCGCACCAGCCCGTACGCCTTCTCGTCCTCCTCGATGAAGATGACCACGCCGAGCAGCATCAATGCGACCGGCTCGGTGAAGTCCAGGGTCTTCGCGGCGTGTTCGAGGATCGCGTCCACATTGCGCAGGTCCTCGTCCAGGTAGTCGGTACGGCCCTCCGGCGTGCTCGTCAGCAGGGCGCGCGCGTGCGCCAGGACCAGCGGGTCGTTGTCGACGTAGACGATCCGCGACTCCGGCGCGATGCGCTGGGCCACCTCGTGCGTGTTGTCGGCGCTGGGCAGCCCGGTGCCGATGTCCAGGAACTGCCGGATGCCCGCGTCCTCGACCAGATGCCGCACGGCCCGCCCCAGGAACAGCCGGTCCGCGCGCGCGTACTCCCCGATGCCCGGGTGCAGTTGGCGGATCTGGTCACCGGCGGCCCGGTCGACCTCGTAATTGTCCTTGCCGCCGAGCCAGTAGTTCCAGATCCGCGCCGTGTGCGGCTGGCTGGTGTTGATACGGGCGCGCAGCGACACCGCCACGTCGTTGGTGGCTGCGGGGTTGTCGGTCACGTGCGTCAGCTCCTGGGTGCCTGGAGGAGAAGTTCAACCTTCAAGACGCAATCTAGTCCCCCGAGTTGTCCCGTGCCGCCGGGCCTCCCGATTCCGGCACCGCGCCCGCGGGCGCCCAGCCGCCGACGTACGGCGCGAGGCGCGCGGCGAGGAACGGGTCGCCGCTTCCGGCCAGTTGGTCGGAAGCGATCTTGCGGGCGATACCGGCGAGGAAATCGGCGATCTGCACGCGCGCGTCGTCCCGGGAGTCGACCAGCCGCAGCCCGGCGAGGGCGATCCCGTCGCGCCGGGCGCCCTGGACGATCGCCGCGATCCGGCCCGGTGTCAGCGCGTTCTGCCGGTCGTGGACCAGCGTCACCGGCACCCCGTCGGCGCTCCAGTGGGCGGCCGTGCGCCGGATCGCGGGAAAGAGGGGGTTCAGGACCGGGAACAGGGGAGGGGTGGCCTCGACGCCCTCCCGGTAGCGTCCGCGCGGGGGCGGGCCGCGGACAGCCGGCGCAGGGTGCGGGCCGCTTCGGTGCCCGGATGCGCCTGCGCGAGCGTGTCGACCGTGCGGAAGAAGTCATTGCCGGCCGTGAGCGGATCGCCGTTCGGGCGGACGCGCAGCAGGCGGTTCGCCGCGCGCAGGAACTCCCGCCGGCCCGGCTCGCCGAAGGCGCCGGGCCCCCGCCGGTACAGCGGGCGGGCCTCCGCCACGTCCCCGAGGAGCAGCTCGACGGTCCGCTCCACCACGAAGTACGCCTTCTCCGTCAGCCGCACATGGGCGTGCCCGTGGATCGGGCCCGCCGCGTCCAGCAGCCACTCCAGCACCGCCCGGTGCTTCTCCCGCAGCAGGTGGCCCGCCTTGTACTCCTCGGCGGGCGAACGGATCCGGAGCCGGATCTCGCGCACGCACTCCGCCGCCACGTCCACCGGCAGCGCCACGCTCGCGTGCGCGAACACCTCGGTGTTGCCGCCGGTCAGGTTCTCCCCGTCCGATCCCGACTCGTCACAGGCGACCTCCCGGCGGCGCGCCGCCGCCCCGTCCGTCTCCGCCGCCCCGTTCCGGCTCACCGCGCCGCCCCCTATCTTGTGCCCCATGACCAGCTTCCCGCACGACACCACCGGCGAACCGGAACCGCTGCGCGCCCTCGACCTGGAGCGGCTGCGCCGTCGTACGAGCATGAAGTGGCGCACCTACCCCGAGGACGTCCTCCCGATGTGGGTGGCCGAGATGGACGTCCCGCTCGCCCCGCCCGTCGTCCGCGCCCTCACCGAGGCGCTCGCCCTCGGCGACACCGGGTACCCGGCCGGCACCGCCTATGCCGAGGCCCTCGCCGGGTTCGCCGCCCGGCGCTGGCACTGGGACGGGATCGCGGTGGAGCGGACGGCGCTCGTTCCGGACGTGATGCTCGGAGTGGTCGAAATGCTCCGACTGGTCACCGGACCGGGCGATCCGGTGATCGTCAACCCACCGGTGTACCCGCCGTTCTTCGCCTTCGTCGCCCATATGGACCGCCACGTCGTGGAGGCCCCGCTCGGCGCGGATCTGCGGATCGACCCGGCGGCGCTGGAGGCGGCCTTCCGGCGGGCCACGGCGGGCGGCGGGCGCGCCGCCTATCTGCTGTGCAGCCCGCACAATCCCACCGGCACCGTGCACACCGCCGCCGAGCTGACGGCCGTCGCCGAACTGGCCGAACGGCACGGGGTGCGGGTCGTGGCGGACGAGATCCACGCCCCGCTCACCGCCCCGGGCGTCCCCTTCGTGCCCTACCTCAGCGTGCCCGCCGCCGCTCGCGGCCTGTCCCTGATGTCGGCCTCCAAGGGCTGGAACCTCGCGGGCCTCAAGGCCGCGCTCGCCCTGGCCGGGCCCGGGGCCGCCGCCGACCTCGCGCGGCTGCCCGAGGAGGTGGGCCACGGCGCCAGCCACCTCGCCGTCCTCGCGCACACCGCCGCGCTGCGCGAGGCCACCGGCTGGCTCGACGCCCTGCTCACCGGGATCCAGGCCAACCGCCGCCTGCTCACCGCCCTGCTCGCCGAACACCTGCCAGGGGTCCACGCCCACCCCGCCGAGGCCACCTACCTGGCCTGGCTCGACTGCCGCGCCCTCGGCCTCGGCGACGACCCCGCCCAGGTCTTCCTGGACCGCGGCCGCGTCGCCCTCTCCGCCGGCCTCCCCTTCGGCACCGGCGGCGCGGGCCGCGTGCGCCTCAACCTCGCGACCCCGCCGGAGATCCTCACCGAGGGAGTGCGCCGCATGGCCGCCGCCCTGAAGTGACCGAACCCGTAGACTCCCTGTCATGGACGACGAAGCGCGCCTGGCCCGGCTCGCCGCCGGAAAGTACCTGCTGGTCACGAGCTACCGCAGGAACGGCACCCCCGTCGCCACCCCGGTATGGGTGGTCCGGGACGGCGCGAGCCTCGGCGTGTGGACGGCCGCCGACAGCTTCAAGGTCAAACGCATCCGCAACCGCGCCGGCGTCCTCGTCGGCCCCTGCGATCTGCGCGGCAACCCCACCGGCGACCAGACCCCCGCCACCGCCGAGATCGCCGACCCCGCCACCACCGCCCGCTACCGCACCCTGATCGCCCGCAAGTACGGTCTCCTCGGCCGCCTCACCCTGCTGGGCAGCCGTCTGCGCCGCGGTGTGGACGGCACGGTCGGCATCCGGGTGACCCTCGGCGACTGACGGCCGAGGGTTCACCCGGAACTACCCGTCGGTTACGGCACGTTCACCACCGACCCCGCCAACTCCAGGCCGTCCGGCAGCGGTTTGCCCGTCATGTCGTCCAGTTGGCGGAAGCGGACCGACTCCTCGGGCTCGGCCACGCGGTCCTTGACGATGGGCAGGGTGACGTCCGTGCTGGTGTGGCCCGGGGGAATGTCGATCCAGAGGTAGAGGCCGGTCACCTTGGACAACGGGCGCTCCGGGTCGGGGGATCGACCGGAGATGTCGCGCAGCCAGGAGGCGGGGACGTCCTTCGTGGACAGCTCGGGGCCGGTGGCGGGCGGGGTGACGCCGAAGACGGCGCCCATGTCCACGTCGACCGGTTCGGACAGGGAGACACGCCAGGTGAGGGACTGGCCCTCGGCGACGCGTCCGGCGAGCGGGGTGACCTTCATGGTGGGGGCGGGGTCGTCGTCGTGGACGGTGACGCCGCCCCGGTAGGACCCGACGACCGCGCCGTGGACCGCCTTGACCAGCACGTCGTACGACCGGTCCGGTCCGTAGCGGGTGTTGCCCTCGACCTCGACCGGTACGTCGATGTCATGGCCGCCCGGGTGCACCGTGACCAGCCGCTCCGTGCCGTGGCCCGTGTCCGGGTCGAGGACGTGGACCCGGACCTGGCCGCTGCCGTGGCCCGACACCCGGACCGGGAGGTGGTAGGTGCGCGTGCCCGAGTCGCCCTCGGCGACCGTCAGCCGGCCGAGGTCCACGCGGGGCAGCGCCGCCGCACGGACCTCGGGCGTCCCCGGACGCCAGGCCCACGCGTCGACGAGCCAGGCCCGGCCGGACGACGAACGCGCCGCCAGTTCGAGGGACTTGACCGAGAGCAGATCGAGCCCGGTGCGGGTGGCGGCGGTCAGCGGGACCCGGAACTCGCGGCCCCAGTAGGAGGCGGTCCGCTCGCTGCCGGGCAGCCCGTCGGCGTGGATCCGGCCCAGCGTCGCGCGGTGGCCGGTGGTGTCGGTGAGGGTCACATCGAGTTGCGTGCCACGGGAGTTGGGCGGCACGAACAGCCGTAGCGCCAGGTCCTGGGCGCCGGACAGGGACACCGGCCGCCGCGCCGTCACCCGCGTCCGGGCGCCGGTGCGCGTCCAGTGCAGCGCGATCGCGTGCCGGCCGGACTCCTGGTCGGTCTCCCACTGCGCGAAGTGCGGCGAGTAGCCGTGGGCGTCGCCGCCGAGACAGGTCTTCGCCGGGCTGGGATCCACGGCGGCGCACAGCCTGCCGCCGGCCACGGACACCCCGCCGTCCGGCAGGAAACCGCCGCCGCGGCGCGCCCCCACGGCATGGCTGAGGACCCGCGCCGGGTCCGCCGACGGCGCGCGCTTCCCGGAGCCGTCCAGCAGCGGCCGCACCCGGTCGTCGCCGGCCACGAACAGCCGTGCCGCCGCCGCGACATACACCGCGCCGGCCCGGTGCTGCTGGTCGGCGGTGAGCCGGGTCGCGGCGCGCTTGCCGCACACCGGGTCCGGATGGTCCGGGTCGTCGTAGAAGTCGTCCTCGGACGGCGCCGCCGACCTCCCGGGCGTCCACTCCGAGTTGAAGAAGTTGTGGTCGGCCCCGACGACGTACACGGCGCTGTGCAGCGCGGTGCCCGTGCTGACCGCGCGTGTGCCGTCGACGTACAACTCGCCTTCCAGGTCGGAGACATCGCCGTCGCAGCCGGGCAGGATCGTCATGGACGGCACGTCGGGCACCGGGTTCTGACCGAAGACGGTCGGGCCGATGAGCACCATGCCGCGCACGGTCCAGCGCACCGCGCCGTGATAGCCGTCCTGGTCGGCGGGCGGCGGGTAAAGGCTGTCCAGGGCGGCCCGGTTGACGCCCTCGCCACCCCGGGAGTGCCCGACGAGCAGTACCCGGGACAGGTCGGCACGGGGTGCGTCGCGGACGATCGCCGGCGCGGTGGCGGGGTGCCGGGCCCAGTCGGCCCAGCGGGCCAGGTGGAGCCGGATCAGGGAGGAGCGCGCCTGGGCGCCGCCGTCCTCGGCCGACTCGTCGTCCTGGCCGTTGATCCCGTCGGCCGAGACCGAGACGGTCATGTAGCCCTGGGAGGCGAGGAGCCGCTGGTCGCGCAGATAGCCGCGGTAGCTCGGCACCTGCCGGTAGCCGGTCTTGCAGGGCCAGTCGGCGGTGATGTCGTCGCCCCGGTAGCAGGTGTAGTGGCGGCCGTGCAGGAAGAGCGCGAGCGGCCGTTCGCCGGGCGCGCCGACGGGTGCGACGACCACCGCGCGCATCTCCACCGGTGCCGCGAAACCCGGCAGCCGCACCGACTTCAGGGTGTACTCGCCGGTCTTGGTGCGGTAGGCGCCCGGTTCGCCCGGGTCCACGCCGTTCGCGGGGGGCGGGGACAGGGGAGCGGGTTTGAGCGGTGAGCCGGGTGACGCGGGCGCCGGTCCGGTCGTAGGGCCGTCCAGCCGGCGGCCACCGGACCAGACCTGCGGCCTGTCGAGCCCGTTCCTCCGCGTCGTGTCGAGCGGCAGCCCGAAGGTACGGCCGTCACCCTCCGGCCGCGGCACCCCGAGCAGCCGTCCACCCGCACGGAATTCGACCCGGGCGTCACCCATCGGCACCGGCCGGTCGGACCGCCACTCCAGCCGGGGCGTCGAACCTCCGCCGGTCAGCCGCCAGCCCGGCGGCAGCACCGCTGCGCCGTCCGCGGACGCCCCTGCCGCCGACGGCGGTCGCCCCTGGGCGGCCGCCACTCCTGGAGACGCTCCCGCCACCACGCATAACGCGGCGGCGGTGACCCATATGCGCCGGGCACGGACCACGGTTCCTCCTCGACCCCCGACCTCGGGCGCCCCGGCCGTCCCGGGGCCCCTCGCTCCCGGAGGACGGAACGCCGAGGCTGTGGGTTGCCTGTGAGGGAGAAGCGGTGGATCACCTGCGCGCGGAATCGGACGTACGAGGACCAGGTGTGCGGGGCTTCAGCCGTACGCGGGTGTCAGGTCCAGGCCCGGTACGGCTCGTCCACCAGCTGGAAGACCGGCTCGCCGCGTACCGGGTCCTTGGCGGTCGACAGCCGCACCCGGTCGCCGCTGTGGATGCCGACCGGCGGACCCATGACCCGGCCCCGCACGACGAACCCCTCGGCCATCTCGATCAGCGAGACATTGCGCGCCGCCGGAGTGTTGCGGTGAATGATCGTGGAGTGACGGACGGTGCCGACGCCCTCACTGCGCTCGGTGCGCAGTTCGCTGCCCTGGCACACCGGGCACAGCAGTCGGTGGTACATCGCGGTACCGCACCAGGTGCAGCGCTGGAAGAGGATGGCGTCCCTGGCGTCCGCGGGGACGGGATCGAGTACGCCCGCCGCGGAGCCCGCCGCCGGGTGCGGGGCGATCGCTGAGTGGTGGTACATCCTGGTCAACTCCCTGCACTTGGCCGGAATCCCGCGTGCGCGTCCCTGCACGCGTGCACCCGGCGGCCTGGCCACCGCGCACGCTCGACAGGGTATGGCACCCAGTGTCACTCGTAAAGGTACTCGGTACCCCCAATTTTCCAGAGAGCGTACACGGGTCCAGGGCGCCGGACCTCAGGCGCGATCCAGCGCCGTCTCCAGTTCCTGCACCACCCGCCACAGCGGGGCGTCCCGCCGGGCGACGAGGACCAGCACGTCCTCGGGGCGCGTGCCGTCCCCCTCCTCCGGTGCGGAGCCGGGCCTCGCGGGGGTGCGGCGGCCCGTGCCGGGCGCCGGCTCGTCCTGCTGCCCGAACTCCCGCCGCACGTACTCCAGCGCGTGGTCCACCGCCGCGTCCGCGTCGCCCTTCCCGTCCGAACGCAGCCAGGAGCGCAGGGCGTTGTTGTGCGCGGCGGCCACCGCGGCCGCGAGCACGTCGGCGCGCAGCGTCCCGTCGGGGCGCCCGGCGAACCGGCCGCGCAGGTACTCGGCCATCGCGCGCTCGTAGCGCCACACCACCGACAGCTCGTACGCCCGCAGGCCCGGCACCTTGCGGGTGAGGCGGTAGCGCTGCACGGAGAAGGCCGGGTTCTCCGCGTACATGCGCAGCACCATGCGGACCGCGTCGCACACCCGCCGCACCGGCTCGTGCTCCTCGCCGCCCGCGGCGAGGAAGGCGGTCATCTCGGCGAGGCAGCGCTCGTGGTCGGGGAAGACCACGCCCTCCTTGGAGGGGAAGTAGCGGAAGAAGGAACGCCGTCCGACCCCGGCCAGGGCAACGATGTCGTCCACCGTGGTCTGCTCGTAGCCGCGTTCGAGAAAGAGCCGGAAGGCCGCCTCGACCAAGGCGTCCCGCATCGGCGGTTTTGCGGCCGGCGCCGCGCTGCTGGAGCTCATGAACGGGAACGTAGCACCCGGACCCTGATTGTGACACTCAGTGCAGTAACAGCGGCGAAGTGAGGGAACTGAGTGCTGCATGTACCCCGGGCCGGGCGGCTCCGGAGGGCCCGCCGGAACCTCTGGACCCGCCGGGCCTTCCGGACTCTCCGGGCTCTCCGGGCCCTCCGGTCAGGAGTCCAGCCAGTCGGTGATCTCCCCGGTGTGCTCGCCGAGGCGGGGCGGGCGGCGGTCGTACCGGGGTGGGGTGCGGGAGAGGGAGATCGGATTGGCGACGAGATCCAGCGTGGACCCGTCGTCCCCGTCCACCGACACCCGGGGAGCCAGGCCGAGCCGGTCGGCGAGGGCGAAGGCCTGGGCGAGGTCGTTCACCGGCCCGCAGGGGACCCCGAGGGGCGTAAGGTGCTCGAACCACTCGGCGGCGGTACGGGCGGCGAGCAGCTCGCCCAGCCTCTCCGCCAGCGCGTCGACACGGGCCACCCGGTCGGCGTTGGTGGCGAAGCGCGCGTCGTCGGCCAGTTCGGGCGCGCCGAGGCCGCGGCAGAGCGCCGCGAACTGGCGGTCGTTGCCGACGGCGATCACCAGCGGCTGGTCCTTGGCCCGGTACACCTCGTACGGGGCGATGGACGGGTGCCGGTTGCCCATGATGCCCGGCACCCGGCCGGCCAGCGTGTATCCGGCGGACTGGTTGACCAGGCTCGACAGCAGGGTCGTCAGCAGATCGACCTCGATGCGCTGCCCCTCCCCGGTCGCGTCCCGGTGCCGCAGCGCGGCGAGCACACCGATCGTGGCGTGCAGCCCGGTGAGCACGTCCACCAGCGCCACCCCGGTCTTCACCGGCTCCCCGGGCGCGGCCCCGGTGACGCTCATCAGCCCGCCCACGGCCTGGATCAGCAGGTCGTACCCGGGCAGCGCGGCCCCCGGCCCGGACCCGAAGCCGGTGATCGAGCAGTACACGATGCCCGGGTTCGCGGCGCGTACCTCGTCGTATCCGAGCCCGTACTTCCGCAGCGTCCCCGGCCGGAAGTTCTCGAACAACACGTCGGCGCGGCGGGCCAGTTCGACGGCACGGCGCCGGTCGGCCGGCTCGCGCAGATCGAGGGCGACCGAGCGCTTGTTGCGGTTGACGGACAGGAAATAGGTGGCCTCGCCGTGCGCGTGCGGCGGTCCCCAGGCGCGGGTGTCGTCACCGCCCGCCGGATGCTCGACCTTGATCACGTCGGCGCCCAGGTCGGCGAGGAGCATCGTCGCGTACGGCGCGGCGAGCACCCGTCCGAAGTCGGCGACGAGAACGCCGCTCAGCGGCAGCGGGTCCGTGGCGGTCATGACGTCGTCCCTCCGGAGGTGAGCGGGCACCCGGTGCCGGCGCGGTCCCGTTCCCCGCCCGGCCGTCCCGCGGCCGCGCTGTCGCCCGGCCGTCCCGCGACCGCGCTGTCGCCCGGCCACCCCGCGACCGCGCTGTCGCCCGGCCGTGTCCGACCGACGTCGACCGACTCACCACCGCCCCCGGGTCGCCACTTCCCCACGACGAGGCGGTGCCGGCCCCGGTGCCCCCGGACCGCTCCGCCCCGCCCCGCGCCCCTGCCTGCGATGGCCCGCAATTCGCCACTCCTTTCGGCACGCCCCGCACGCCGTGGTGTCCCGAGCTGCGGTGGCCTGGCTGAGGCCGCCATTGTGGGGGCGGCCGGCCCGGTGCGCACTGGACGAAATGGCCTGGTACCGGGGGGCGGGACGCGCCGATCTGTCGATGGCGCCGCGCCCGCGCACTCCTGCGGGAGAGCGTGACGAGCCCGCACCCCGGGCGATCGGATGAACGCCCACCGGTCAGGCGTAACCTTTCTGCGCCTGGCCTCGCCGCCACGCCCTTCGCAGTGCCGCCCAAGGAGACCCCGTATGCCCGTCGCCCGCCCCCGCGTCCTCTACGTCACCGACCTGGCGTACCAGGCTCGCGGGCGCCGGTACTGCGACGAGGACATCTTCCTCACCGCCCGGCTGCGCGCCCATTTCGATCTCGCCCTGTGCCATCCGCTGGACGCGGCGGCGCTGATGGACGGTCACGACGCGGTCGTCGTCCGCAACAGCGGCCCCGTGCTCGGCTACCAGCAGGCGTACGACGCCTTCCGCGCACGCGCGCTGGAACGCGGGAGCCGGGTGTACAACCCGGTCACCGGCAAGGCGGACATGGCCGGCAAGCAGTACCTCCTCGACCTGACCGCCGCCGGGTACCCGGTGATCCCGACCGTCGACCGGGTCGAGGACCTGCACCGGCTGCCGTCCGCGCACCGCTACGTGGTCAAGCCCCGGCTCGGCGCGGACTCCCTGGGCCTCCGCATCGTCCCCGCCACCCGCGTCGACGCGCACGCCGGGGACGACGTCCTGATACAGCCGCATGTCGACTTCGACTACGAGGTGTCCTTCTACTTCGTGGACGACGACTTCCAGTACGCCCTGTACGCCCCCGACCCGCGCCGTCGCTGGGAGCTGAAGCCGTACGCGGCGACCGCCGCCGACCTGGAGTTCGCCCGCCGCTTCATCGACTGGAACGACCTCGGCCACGGCATCCAGCGCGTCGACGCCTGCCGCGCCCCCGACGGCGGCCTGCTGCTGGTCGAACTGGAGGACCTCAACCCCTATCTGTCGCTGGAGGCCCTGCCGGAGGCGGACAGGGACGCCTTCGTCGGCGCGTTCACGGCGTCCCTGAGCCGGTTCGTGCGGGAGGCGGCCGACGCGGTCTGACGTGATCGGCCGGGTGGCCCCGGCCGTGCCGGTGGGGCCGCTGAGGGCCGGTGTGAGCGACCCGTGCGGTGAGGGTGAGTTCGGCCGGTGGGGCGATTCGGGAGCGGCGCGCGGGGAACGCCGGAGCGGTGAACGACCGGTGGACGCGACGATGGGCACGCGACACCACCGGTGCGCCGGTACCCGGAGCGGTGGCGAGGAGAGCGGAGCGGCATGACGCGGGCGGAGGACGGCTTCCTGGGGCGGCTCGACCCCGACATGTGCGTGGTCACGGCCGCGGCCGGGGGTGAGCGGGCGGGCTGCCTCGTCGGCTTCGCCTCGCAGTGCTCCATCCAGCCGCCCCGGTTCGCCGTGTGGCTGTCCAAGGCCAACCACACCTACCGCGTCGCCCGCGCCGCGCACTGCCTCGCCGTCCACCTGCTCACCCGCGACCAGCACGCCCTCGCGGAACGCTTCGGCGGCGAGACCGGAGACGACACCGACAAGTTCGCGGGTCTCGACTGCGCGCAGGGGCCCGGCGGCGCGGTCGTCCTTCCGGACGCGGCGGCCTGGTTCGTCGGCGAGATCCTGCACCGCGTCGACGGCGGCGACCATGTCGGCTTCGTGCTCGACCCCCTGGACTGGGGCGAGGGACGGGCCGGCGACCTGCTGCGGCTGTCCGACGCCGTCGGCATCGAGGCCGGTCACCCCGTGGACTGACCCGGGCCGTCCGGGCCGACACCCAGGGCGGCTACTCGTCCCGGCCGGCCGCCCTCCCCGTCTCGGCGGTCTTCGCCGCCGGCTCCGCCGCCTCGGCCGCCTCGGCCGCGTCCACCGGCTCCTCCGTACGATCCTCCGCCCGCGCCGGCATCCGGACGTCCACCACACACACGTCGTCCCGCCGCTCGTCCGCCAGCATCGCGGCGAGCAGCGCGTCCAGGGAGCCGGAACCCTTCGCGCCATGGACGCGCACCGCCTCAGCGAGCCGGTCGAGACCCGCGTCCAAGCCCTCGGCGGGGCGTTCGACCAGGCCGTCGGTGTACAGCAGCAGCCGGTCCCCGGGTTCCAGGCGCAGCTCCGCCGACTCGTAGTACGGGTTCGCGCTGGCACCGAGCAGCATGCCGCCGGGGCGGTCGAGGTAGCGCACCTCGCCCTCGCGTACCAGCAACGGCGGGAGGTGCCCGGCCTGGGCCCAGGCCAGCAGCTGGCTGTCCGGGTCGTAGCGGGCCATGATCATGGTCGCCGTCATCTGGCTGTCCCGGGAGTGCAGCAGCAGTTGGTTGAGCCGTGCCAGGGCGACCGTGAGCGAGGTGCCGGTGCTGACCATCCCCTTGGCGGTGAACCGCAGTTGGGCCATGGTGGCCACCGCGTCGATGCCGTGCCCGGCCACGTCGCCGACCACGAACAGCGCGTCGTAGTCGGGCAGTTCGATGGCGCTGAACCAGTCGCCGCCGACGTGGATGCCGGACTGCGCGGGCAGATAGGCGACCTCGACGCGCAGCCCGGCCAGCCGTACCGGCTTGCTGGGCAGGGGCAGCAGGGCGTGCTGGAGCCGGGCGGCGAGCGCCCGTTCGGCCTGGAGGACCCCGCGCTGGAGCAGCATGGTGCGCTCGCTCTTGACCAGCGCGAGTTCCGCGCTGCGCTGCGCGGTGAGGTCCTGCACGAAGCCGTGCACCTCGGCCGGGGTGCCGTCCGGATCGCAGAGGGCCTCGGCGACCATCCGCAGATGCCGTACGCCTTCGGGCCCCTCGACGCGGAACGGCACGTCGAAGGGCCGGCCCTCGCGCACGAGTCCGGTGATCGCGGCGGCCAGCGGTTCCGCGTCCTGCGGCAGCGCCAGTTCCGGCAGCTTCTCCAGTTCCAGCGGCCCCTGTCCGGCGCCGCGCCCCAGAACGGTGCAGGCCTGCGCGGACCAGGAGATCTGCCCGGTGACCAGATTCCAGTTCGCCCAGCCGAGGTTGCCGAGCCGCTGCACGTCGGCCAGGCGCTGCTCCTGCCGGTCCAGGGGGTCGAGCCGCAGCCAGGACACCAGCAGGCCCCCGCCCAGCGGGGCGGCCCGCACCGAGAAGGTGCCGGTCAGGGCCGGCCCGTCGGACACCTCCTGATAGGCGAAGGGCTCGCTCTCGAACGGCACCCCGGTCTCCAGGGTCTCCAGATAGCCCCGCCACAGCGGCTCGCCCGCGACCGACGGGTAGCTTTCCAGGATGCGCCGGCCGACCATGTCCCGGCCGGTGCGGCCGGACACGTCGACCGCCTGCGGGGTGGCCGCGTCGATCCGGTAGTCCTCCACCTCACCGGCGGCGGTGCGCAGCGGCGTCAGCAGCATCGCGGCCCCCGGCAGCGCGTCGAACACCGCCTGCACGGTCCGGGCGACGCCGAGTTCGCCGGGCGCCTCCCGCACGGTGTCGAAGGCGCGCAGCCGTCCCGCGCACAACCGGGCGGCGGCGACGATCAGCTGGTGCTCGCGCGGCGCGAACGGCCCGCCGCACCGGCGCATCACCCCCAGGGCGTGCCGGGCGGTTCCCCCGACGGGCACGGGCAGCCAGACCTGGCTCCGCCACCGCTCGGCCGGGTCACCGAGCAGCAGGTGGCGGGTGCGGTCGGCCGCCAGGTCCTCCAGCCACAGGGGTTCGCCCGCCGCCAGGGCCTCCAACGCGGGCACCCTGTCCAGCGGGGGCACATGCCGCCACTGGGCGGCGAGGTGCGCGTCGATCCCGGCATGGCCGACCAGTTCGAGACCGCCCTCGGCCCGCCGCTCGTACAGGAGTACAGCGTCGGCCCGCACCTCCGGCGCCAGGTGGTCCAGGAGCCGCCCGGCCAGCTCGTGCGGCGAGCCGACCCGGAGCAGGTCCCGGCCTGTCTGCGCCAGTACGTCCGCCATCTCCGGGGCACCGGCGGGCGGGGTCGCGCGCGGGGCGGGTGCCGGGGGCGCGGGAGGCGGCTGTTCCTGGGGCGGCGGGAGGGAGCCCAGCGTCAGCCAGCACTGTTCGATCAGGGTGCGCCCGTTGTCCTCGGCGCGGCGGCGCAGTTCCTCGTGGGCGGCGTCGGGGGCGCATCCGGTGACCGCCATCAGGACACCCTTGGCCCGCTCGATGACCGCCGTCGTCGCGGCGAGGTCGCGCAGCTGCTCCAGCTCGGCGCGCTGACGGGCCACGACCTTGGCCAGCGCCGCGCTGTCGGCGCCCGTTCCGGGGTCGTCCATCGGGGGCACGGACTCGCTCGTCACGCGTTGAGCATCGCACATTCGGGGGCGTTCGATCACTCGTCCGTGGTGACCGAGGCCCTGCGGCCCTCGGCCCGCCCTTCCCGGTGGCCCACCCGTGGGCCTGCGACGACCCGGGCGCCATGCGCCTCAGCGGCGCCCCAGGGCGGTGCTGACCGCGCGGACGCTGCGGGCGATGTGCTGGAGCTGGAGCACCTCGGCGGCGTACATCTTGATCGTGTGTTCGATGACCGATTCGGGCAGTCCGAGCGTCGGCAGTTCCGCCCGCGCGGTCTGGAGCGCGGTGCGGGCGACCCGGATCTCCTGGTCGACCTGGATCTGGGCGTGCCGGGCGAGCAGGACGGGGTGCCGGATCAGGGCCGGGTAGCTGGCGTAGCGGGCGGGGATCAGCTCGCGCAGCCACTTGGCGGCCGAGCGCTCCCAGTCGTACGAGCCCGGGGTCTTGACCTGGCAGGGCCAGTCGGGGCTGATGCGCGTGCTGGTCAGTTGCATGGTCACTTCCGGTCTGCGGCGTCGTGAGGGTGGTCCGACGAGATACGGGCGGCCCCGGTCTAGGGGATGACCGGGGCCGCCCCCGGTGCGGCACAGGGGCGCCGCACCACCGGACACCCCGGGCGCCGATATGGGTAGGGGTCGGCGTTGGAGGGTGCCCGCGCGGGCGATCCGCCAGCAGAGTATTTATATATACCGAGCAGTTTGCAAGGCGTATGAAAACATTCATGCGCGATATGGGGTGAAAGATCCACCTAGGGGCGATCGGTGACCGCAAGATCTTCACGGGTGTGAGGACGCCGCCGCAGGACCGGCGGTCGTTCCGGGGCGGGGGAAGAGAGGGACTCAGTCCCTGACGAAGAACTGGTGCTGCTCCGACACCTGCTCGTACTTCTCCAGGCGCGCCTGCGTCCGCTCCGGATCCGCGTCGGTCATCGCCTGGAGCAGCGCCGCCGCCATCACGCCCGGCGCGGCATAGGAGTCGAAGACCAGCCGGGAGCCGGTGCCGGTGGCGAAGGTGACGTCCGCCTCGTCGGCCACCGGGCCGAGCGCGAGGTCGGTGATCAGGGCAACCTTCAGACCGGCGCGGTGCGCCACCCGGACCGCTTGCAGGGTCTCGTGCGAGTGCCGGGGCATGGCGAACGCCAGCACCCAGCTGCCGCCGGCCTCGCGGGACTGGAGCAGCGCGTCGTAGGCCACGCTGCCGCCCCGCGTCACCAGCCGCACATCGGGGTGGATGCGACGCGCCGCGTACCCGAAGTACTCGGCCAGCGACTCCGAGATGCGCAGGCCCAGCACGGTCAGCGGGGTGGAGCGGGACAGCTCGCGGCCGATGTGGATCACCCGGTCGGGGTCGGCGAAGTCGCGCCGCAGGTTCTCCAGGTTCGCGATCTCCGCGTCCACGGCCGCCTGCAACTCATTCGCCCGGTTCGGCTCGCCGGGCCCGCCGGCCAGGGTCTTCAGGGCGATCGACTGGAGCCGCTCGCGCAGCGCCGGATAGCCGCTGAAGCCGACCGCGCCGGCGAAGCGGGTCACCGAGGGCTGGCTCACCCCGACCCGGTCCGCCAGTTCGGTGATCGACAGGAACGCGGCCTCGGTGATGTGCTCGATCAGGTACTGGGCGATCCGGCGCTGCCCCGGCGACAGACGGGGGCCGTCGAACAGCTCCCTGAGCTGGGAGGTCGGGGCCGCCTCGACCTCCGGCGCGGTCTTGCCCGAGGTGATCGCTGATGCCTGTGCGCGGGCCTGCTGCGGCGAGGGCACCGGTCCGTCTCCTTTGTCTCCCACGAGCACTCAACATAGCTCACCCAAGGCCGTGACCAGCGGGTTGACCAGCAATCGAGCGAACCGGAACACAACGGGAGCCCCGGGGCGAACGGCGCCGCTAACCGGCCGCGCGATCCGGCGACGGCAGCGCGCCGACCGGAACCAGCAGGTCCGCCCGGTCCCGTGTCGTCGCCACCAGCTCGGCATTGCGCTGGTCCGTGCCCAGCACCCAGGCGCGCGCCGCCGCCCGCTCCTTGCCGAACTCCTCGTGCCGCGCGACCAGTCGGCGGATCCGCTCCTCCTCGGGGATCTCGCAGTACCACACCTCGTCCAGGCATGGCTTCACCCGCGCCCACGAACCCTCCTCCAGGAGAAGGTAGTTGCCCTCGGTCACCACCAGCCGCGCACCCGGCGGCACCGGGATCGCACCGGCCAGCGGCTGCTCCAGGACGCGCTCGAACCCGGGCGCGTACACGACCTCCTCGGTGTCGTCGCGCAGCCGCCGCAGCAGCGCCGCGTACCCGGCCGCGTCGAAGGTGTCCGGCGCGCCCTTGCGGTCCCGGCGGCCCAACCGGTCGAGTTCGGCGTCGGCCAGGTGGAAGCCGTCCATGGGGACGTGGGCGACCCACGCGGGCCCGTCGGCGTTCAGGGCGCGCACCAACTGCTCGGCCAGCGTGGACTTGCCCGCCCCGGGGCCGCCCGCGAGGCCGAGCAGGGCACGCCGGCCTCCTCGGGGCAGTGCGCGGGCGCGCGCCAGGAGGTCGTCGAAGGTCAGGGGCGCAGGGGGGAAGGTCGGCGGCACACCGCAGAGTGTGTCACCCCGGAAGCCGGAAAACCTGTGGCGCGGGACACCCACTGGAGCGCCGCTCACGGGGAACAGTCCTCGGTATGACTCTGCTCGGTCTGCCCGACGACATCCAGGCATGCCTCTTCGATCTCGACGGCGTCGTCACCAGGACGGCCGTGGTGCACGCGGCCGCGTGGAAGGAGACGTTCGACGCGTTCCTGCGCGCCCACGAGGGCCCAGGGGCACGGCCGTTCGACGCGGTCGCCGACTACGACGAGTACGTCGACGGCCGCCCGCGCGCCGACGGTGTGCGCGCCTTCCTCGACTCGCGCGGCATCCATCTGCCGGAGGGCACCCCGGGCGACCCGCCGGAAGCCCCGACCGTCAACGGCCTCGGCAACCGGAAGAACGAACTGCTCCTGGAGAGGATCCGCACCGGCGGCGTCGAGGCGTACGAGGGCACCCTGCGCTACCTGGAGGCGGTCCGGGCCGAGGGGCTGCGCACCGCGATCGTCTCCTCCAGCGCCAACTGCCGTGACGTGCTGCGGGCCGTGGGCGCCGAGCACTTCTTCGACGTACGGATCGACGGCGTGGTGGCCGCCGAGCGGAGGCTGCCGGGCAAGCCGCACCCCGACACCTTCCTCGCCGCCGCCCACGACCTCGGCGTCGAACCGTCCCGGGCCGCCGTGTTCGAGGACGCCCTGGCCGGCATGGACGCGGGCCGCGCGGGCGGCTTCGGGTACGTCGTCGGCCTCGACCGGGTCGGCCAGAGCGACGCCCTGTACGCGCACGGCGCGAGCGTCGTCGTCAAGGACCTCGCCGAGCTGGGGGGCAAGCGGTGATCACCCAGGGGTCGTACGCCGTCGAGCCGTGGGCCGTCCGCGAGACCGTCCTCGACCTCGACGTCCTCGCCCAGAGCGAGTCCGTGTTCGCGCTGTCCAACGGCCACGTCGGCTGGCGCGGCAACCTCGACGAGGGCGAACCGCACGGACTGCCCGGCAGCTACCTCAACGGTGTGCACGAGGTGCACCCGCTGCCCTACGCGGAGGCCGGGTACGGCTATCCGGAGTCGGGCCAGACCGTCATCAACGTCACCAACGGCAAAGTGCTGCGCCTCCTCGTGGACGACGAGCCGTTCGACCTGCGCTACGGCCGCCTCACCGCCCACGAGCGGGTCCTCGACCTGCGTCGCGGGGTGCTGGAGCGCACCTGCGAGTGGACCTCCCCGGCCGGCTCCACGGTCCGGGTGCGCTCCACCCGGCTCGTCTCGCTCACCCAGCGCGCCGTGGCCGCCGTGGCGTACGAGGTGGAGGCCGTCGACGCCCGCAGCCGGGTGGTGATCCAGTCCGAGCTGGTCGCCAACGAGAGCCTGCCGGACTCCGACGGCGACCCGCGCGCCGCGAGGGCGCTCCGGTCGCCCCTGGAGCAGGAGGACCACCTCGCCTCGGGCAACCGGCTGCGCCTGGTGCACCGGACCCGGCGCAGCGGCCTGCGGGTCGCGGTCGCCGCCGACCATGTCGTCAGCGGACCCGGACGCACCACCGCCCGCAGCGAGAGCGGCACCGACCTGGCCCGGCTGACCGTCACCTCCGTCCTGGAGCCCGGTCAGACGCTGCGGGTGGAGAAGCTGGTCGCCCACGGCTGGTCCGCCTCCCGCTCCCTGCCCGCGATGGCCGACCAGGTCGACGCCGCGCTCGCGGCCGCCGCCCACGACGGCTGGCCCGGCCTGCTCGCCGACCAGCGGGCCTGCCTGGACGATTTCTGGGCGCGCGCCGACGTCGAGGTCACCGGCGACGAGGAGATCCAACAGGCCGTACGGTTCGCCCTGTTCCACGTCCTCCAGGCCGGGGCCCGTGCCGAGCGGCGCGCGATACCCGCGAAGGGCCTGACCGGTTCCGGCTACGACGGGCACGCCTTCTGGGACACCGAGATGTTCGTGCTGCCGGTGCTCACCCACACTGCGCCCGCGGCCGTCGCCGAGGCGCTGCGCTGGCGGTACAACACCCTGGACGAGGCCCGTGAACGCGCGGCCCAACTGGGGCTCGCCGGGGCCGCGTTCCCCTGGCGGACCATCGCCGGACCGGAGGGCTCGGCGTACTGGCCGGCCGGCACCGCCGCCTTCCATGTGAACGCCGGCATCGCCGATGCCGTCGTCCGCTACGTCGAGGCCACCGGCGACACCGCCTTCGAACGTGAGGCCGGGGTCGAACTGCTCGTGGAGACCGCCCGGTTGTGGCGCTCGCTCGGCCACCACGACGTGCACGGCGTGTTCCATCTCGACGGTGTCACCGGCCCCGACGAGTACAGCGCGGTCGCCGACGACAACACCTACACGAACCTGATGGCTCGTCAGAATCTGCTGGCCGCCGCCGATGCCGTCGAACGCCATCCGCGCGTGGCCGAGCGGCTGGGCGTGGACGAGGAGGAGGGCGCGGCCTGGCGGGACGCGGCCTCGGCGATGCACGTGCCGTACAACGCCGCACTCGGCGTCCACGAACAGCACTCCGGCTTCACCCGCTACCAGCGCTGGGACTTCGAGGGCACCCGGCCCGACCAGTACCCGCTGCTGCTGCACTTCCCGTACTTCGACCTCTACCGCAAACAGGTCGTCAAACAGGCCGATTTGGTGCTCGCCCTGTACACCTGCGACGGCTACTTCGCCGAGCGGTACGACGAGGAGCAGATCGCCCGGGACTTCGCCTACTACGAGCCGCTGACCGTGCGCGACTCCTCCCTGTCCGCCTGCTGCCAGGCCGTCGTCGCCGCCCGGACCGGTCATCTCGACCTCGCCTACGACTACACGGCCGAGGCGGCCCTGATGGATCTGCACGACCTGGAGCACAACACCCGCGACGGGCTGCACATCGCCTCGCTCGCCGGTACCTGGATGGCCCTGGTGGCGGGCTTCGGCGGGATGCGCCGCGACGGCGAACGGCTGCGCTTCGCCCCCCGGTTGCCCGAACGGCTCGCCCGGCTCGCCTTCCACGTGGAGTTCCGGGGGCGGCGGCTGCGGGTGGAGATCGGCGCGGACAAGACGACGTACGCGCTGCTGGACGGGCCCGCGCTGACCCTGCGGCACCACGGCGAGCCCGTGACGGTGACCCTGGCCGAGCCGGCCGTGCGCGCCGTACCGCCGGCCGCGCGCCGGCCGGCGCCGGAGCAGCCGCGGCACCGTGCGCCGAACGGGGCCTCGTAAGGGACCCGCCCGTTCAGTGCAGCGTGCCCGTCAGCAGCCCGAAGAGGTCGCCCGTGGCATCGGCCGCCAGCAGCGGCGGCAGGGTGCTCAGGGCGAGGACGGCCAGCGCGGCGGACCGCAGGCTCGGCGGCGGTCCGGCCTGGAGGGCGGTGATGCGGCGGGTGACGGCACGGTCGCCGAAGCGCAGCGCGTGGTCCGGGCGGACCGGCCCCGCGGTGAGCGCGGCCCGTGCCAGCGCGCGGGCGGCGGTACGACGGTCGCCGACCGCGGCCGCCGCCTGCTCGTCGGCCCACCGCTCCACCAGGTAGACGACGGCCGAACGCACCGGCCACAGCAGCGGGTCGGCCGCCGCCGCGAGCGTGGCCGCCGTCACCAGCAGACCGTGCCGATGGGCGAGATGGGCCCGCTCGTGCGCGAGCAGCACCCGCCGCTCGTCGGGTCGGAGCGCGCCGAGCATCGCCGAGGTGACCAGGATCCGGCCCGGCCGCCCGGGGATCGCGAACGCCCGCGGCACCGTCGAGGACGCGACGATCAACTCCGTGTCCGCGGGGTGCCCGGCGCACAGCCGCCGCAGCGCCCGGCGTGTGCGCCGCTCGTCGCGTACGGCCCGGTGCACCCGCACCGCGACGACCACCAGCGCCAGACACGCGGCGAGCGCGATCTCCTCCGGCACCGGAGCGGCCGGTGTCCGCCCGTTCTCCCGGGCCTCGCGCACCACCGGCGGGGCGTCCCCGAGCAGCACGGCGCCGAGCAGCACCAGCGACCACGTGGTGGCCCCGGCGGTCAGCACGGCGGCCGCGGCCAGCACCCGCGCGGCCGCCGCCGGTGCGACGTACCGGCCGGTCAACGGGCCCGCCACGGCGAGCAGCAGCGACACCGCCAGCGGGGTGTACACATCGAATCTCATGCGCGAGACCTCGTGTTTCGGACGTCGTGCGCGGAACCTCATGGCCCGATCCTCAGGTGCCGGACCTCAGGTGCCGGGTCTCATGCACGTACCTGATGAGCGTGCCCTGATGAGCGCGCCCTCATGAACGCGCCCTCATGACCCGGCCCTCACGCGTCGCCCTCCGCGAGCAGCGCGCGCAGCGCCTGCTCCTCCTCGCGGCTCAGGCCGGTCACGAACTGCTGGAGCGCGGCGATCGGGTCCGGGCCCCGGTCCAGGGCCTGGTGCATGGCCTCGGCGGTCAGTTGGGCCGCGTTCTTCGCCGGACGGTAGGCACCGCGCCGCCCGTCCGCGTCACGCAGCACCAGCCCCTTGTCGTACAGCCGTTTGAGGATGGTGTGCACCGTGTTGTACGCGAGACCGCCGCCGATGCCGGCCTGGATCTCCGCCGGGGTGAGCGGCCGGTCGGTGGCCCAGAGGGCGGCCAGCACCTCGCTCTCCAGCTCCCCGGCGCTGCGCCGTTCCACCCTGCCCCGGGACCCTGTGCCAGCCATGGGCCAACCTTACAGCGCGTAGTGGCGGGGGCCGATGGCCGTCCCGCCTCCACCGGACACCCCGGGGAGCGGGCGGGTTCGCCCGCGATCCGGGCCGACTCTGTGATGGGGTGGTGGTGTTTTCCGGTAATGCCCCGTACGGGGCGAAGGGGGAATGATGACCGGCAGCGCCGACGCCGCACCCGCCCGGACGCGGGCCGCACGCTTCTGGCACCTGTCCGACGGCGGCCGGGGCCCGCGGCCCGCGGTCCCGCTCGCGGCCGTCGCCGCCGCCTTCACTCTGGCCCAACTGCTCCTGGTCCGGCCCGGCATGGGCCTCGGCTGGGACGAGGCGGTGTACGTCAGCCAGGTCGGCGCGGGCGCCCCCGCGTCCTATTTCAGCGCGCCGAGGGCCCGCGGCATCTCCCTGCTCGTCGCGCCCGTCGCCGCGTGGTCGTCCTCGACGGTCCTGCTGCGCTGTTACCTCGCCGTCCTGTCCGGCCTCGCCCTGTACCTGGCGCTGCGCACCTGGCGCGGCCTGTTCCCGCCGCGCGTCCTCACCCTCGCCGCCGCCCTCTTCGCCTCCCTGTGGGTGACCCTCTTCTACGGCCTCCAGGCCATGCCCAACTACTGGGTCGCGGTGGGGGCGTTGGCGGTGGTGGGCTCATATCTGCGCGCGGGCGCACCGCCCGCGGACCGGGCCGCGCTGACGGGTCTCGCCGCCGGGGCCGCGCTGATGGGCTGGATGCGCCCCATGGACGCGGTCTGGGTCGTCCTGCCCCTGCTCGCGGTCGGTCTGCTGCGCCGGCACCGGAGGCGGTCGGCGGCGCTGCTCGCCGGCCTCGCGGCCGGGGTGGCCGAGTGGGTGATCGAGGCCTACGTGCGCTACGGCGGCCTGCTGCACCGGCTCGCCGAGGGCTCGGCGATCCAGGGCGGACTGGGCTGGCACCTCGCCGTCGTCGACCAGGTGCGCAGCCTCGGCGGGCGCACCCTGTGCCGGCCGTGCACCGGCGCGCTGCCCGCCCCGCTCCTCACCGTCTGGTGGTTCGTGCTGCCCGTCCTCGCCGCGCTCGCCCTGTACTTCGCGGTCCGCGCCGGACGGACGACGGCCACGGCGCTGCCGCTCGCGTGCGCGGCGTCGGCCGCCTTCCCGTACCTGTTCCTGATCGGCTACGCGGCGCCCCGCTTCCTGCTGCCCGCCTACGCCCTGCTCGCGGTCCCCGTCGCCGCCGCGCTGCTCCGGCTGGTCACCGTCACCCCCCGGCGCCGGCGCCCGGTGGTCGCCGCCGCGCTGTGCCTGGGACTCGTCGTCCATCTCGCCGCCCAGGTGACGGTCCTGGTGCACGTGGCGCACGGCACCACCGCGGGACACCGCGCCTGGTCGCGCACCGCCGAGACCCTGCACCGGCTGGGCGTCCGCGCCCCCTGCCTGGTCACCGGCGACGACGCCCTGCCCATCGCCTTCTACGCCGGCTGCTCCTCGGCCGCGACGTCCGGCCCCAACGCCGACACCACCGCGGACGCCATCGCGCGCACCGCCCGGCGCATCCCGGTGGCCACCCTCGTGCCGGCCGGTGCGCGACCGCCCGCGTACGCCCGTGACTGGCCCTGGGTTCCGGCCGAAAGCCGACGGCTGTACTACACGTTGGGGCGCGGGGAGTTTCCGGTTCGGCCGGGTCAGGTAGGAGACGGGTGACACCGCGTGCGTACGGAGGGGAAGCAGATGACGGGGAACGACACCGCTGGGCTGCCGGACGAGGCGTTCTTCACGCCGGGAAGCTCGTCCTTCGCCGAGTTCCTGGCGGCGCACCGGCCCCGCCTGCTGCCCACCGCGGCACCGCTGCCCCCCGGCACGAGCGCGGGCCCCGACCGCTTCCCGCACGGCACCACGGTGCTCGCGCTCACCTACGGCGACGGCGTGCTGCTCGCCGGGGACCGCCGGGCCACCATGGGCAACCTGATCGCCCAGCGGGACCTGGAGAAGGTCCATCCCGCCGACGACCACACGGCCGTCGCCTTCGCCGGCACCGTCGGACTCGCCCTCGAAATGGTGCGGCTCTACCAGGTCGAGCTGGCCCACTTCGAGAAGATCGAGGGCATCCCGATGACCCTGCGCGGGAAGGCGACCCGCCTCGCGACGATGATCCGGCAGAACCTCGCCCAGGCCATGCAGGGCCTCGTGGTCGTGCCACTGCTCGCGGGGTACGACGTCGGCGCGCCCACGGGCGAGGGCGGCCGCATCTTCGCCTTCGACGCGGCCGGCGGGCTGTACGAGAAGCGGGAGTTCCACGCCGAGGGCTCCGGTTCGCCGTACGCCCGCGGCGCCCTCAAGAAGCTCTACCGGCCCGGCCTGACCCGCCGCGAGGCCGCCCTCGCCGCGCTGCACGCACTGTACGACGCCGCCGACGACGACTCGGCGACCGGCGGGCCCGACCTCAACCGCCGTATCTTCCCGATCGTCTCGTTCATCACCGAGGACGGCTTCGAACGGATGCCGGAGGCCGAGACCGAGGAGCTGGCCCGGGAGATGGTGCGCATGCGCGACGAGCGCCCGGACGGCCCGCACGTCGCGCCCTGACCCCGACCGCGCGTGGGGCGAGCGGCAACGAACCCGCGGCGGCCGAATGGACCTTGGCCGACGGCACCCCCGAAGCCCTTCAGCGCTGGTAGACGCCGGTCAGGCGGGCGCGGGCGAGGACGGGGGCGGGGACGGCGGGCAGCAGGGCGAGGGGGCGGGCCCGGTCCGGTCGCGGGGTGTCCACCGGGGCGGCGAGGGCGAACAGCCGGAAGGTGTAGCGGTGCGGCCCGTGGCCCTCGACGCGGGCGGGGCCGTGGTGGCCGCGGTCGATGGCGGACCGCAGCGGCCGTACGCCGGGGCCCGGCTGCCGGGCGCCGAGCGCGCCCGGGTCGAGATGCCCGGCAGCCGTGTCGATCAGCGCGAGGCAGCGCACGGCCGGCCTGGCCGGGGGAGCGTCGATGTCCTCGTCCACCAGCAGGAGTTGCGCGGTGCCGGACGGCGGCGGGGGCCGGGCCAGGTGCGGGGACAGGCCGTCGCGGTCCGGCCGAGCTTCGGGAAGACGCGTTCGGCGCTGTGCCGGTGGGCCCCGGCGTCCGGATCGGACATGGCGCCGGTGGCCGGCGCGACGGGGTGGCCGTGGTCGGAGGCCGAGCGCGCGGTCGACTCGACGTCCGAACCGGTCGAGACGCCGGTGAGCACCACCTGGGTGACGCTCAAACCGCGCAGCGGACTTGTAAAGCCGCCTCGGTATCGCCTCAGGATGCTTCCGCCCCGGAACGCGGGCCCGGAGCGCCGGGGCGGAGGTCGGCGGGCAGCCACCGGGCCGCCGCCGCGAGCAGCAGGCCGAGCCAGCCCGCCGCGAACAGCCAGCCGCCCAGCACATCGGTGAACCAGTGCACCCCCAGGAAGATCCGGGTCAGCCCCACTCCAGCGCCCCAGCAGGCGACGAGCAGCGTCAGCGGGCCCCGGCCGTGCGGGGCGCGCAGCCACAGTGCCGCGATCAGCAGTCCGGCGGTGAGGGCCGAGGTGGTCGTGTGGCCGGAGGGGAACGACCAGCCGGAGGCGAGCGCCTCCCAGTCCCCGCGCGGCGGGCGCGCCCGGCCGACCAGGTCCATCACGCCGTACCGCACCGCCTGCCCCAGGCCGAGGCAGACCAGGCCCAGCAGCGCGGCGGCGCACCGCTGCCGGGTCGTGCGGCCCGCCGTCAGTCCGGCCGCGACCGCCAGGACGTACGGCACCGCCCCCGTCCCCGTGTCGGTCAGCCCGCGTGCCACGGCGACCGCGACCGGCGGCCGGTGCCCGAGGGACCAGGCGAGCAGGGCGCGGTCCGGGGGGAGCGGGGTGCCGTGCCGCGCGACCACGACCAGGGCCAGCGCGGCGAAGGCCAGCCAGGCGCCGAGGCCCGCGGCGGCCACCGGCACCGGGAGACCGCGCCGGCTCACACCGTCGACGACTGCCATGCCCGAGCCTCCGAGCCCCTCGTCACGATGTCTCCTTCGCCGCCGCGGCCCGCCGTGAGCGCAGCACCTCCGCCGCGAGCGGGATCAGCGAGACGACGACGATCAGCGCGATCACCGGCAGCAGGTACTTGTCGACGTTCGGGATCGAGGACCCCAGCGCGTACCCGCCCAGCGTGAGGCCGAGGCTCCAGACCAGGCCGCCGATCACCTGCCACGCGGTGAACGTGCGCGTCGGCACGCCGAGCGCGCCCGCCATCGGGTTCAGCACGGTGCGCACCACCGGCACGAAGCGGGCCAGCACGATCGCCTTCGCGTGGCCGTACCGGTCCAGCAGTTCCTCCGCGCGGCGCGCGCCCTCGCGCAGCTTCGCCGAGCGGGTGCGGGCCAGCAGCGCGCCGCCCGCCCTGCGGCCGATGAGGAACCCGCACTGGGAGCCCGCCAGCGCGCCGAGCGCCGCCGCGAGCAGCAGCGGGCCGAGCGAGAGGTGCAGCCCGCGGTCGGCCGAGCCCGTGCACAGCAGCCCCGCCGTGAACAGCAGCGAGTCCCCGGGCAGGAAGAACCCGATCAGCAGGCCCGTCTCCGCGAAGAGCACCACGCCGACGCCGAACACGCCGAAGGCGGCCAGCAGCGAGTGGGCGTCGAGCACGTTGACCGCGAGCTGCGACGCCAGATGTGGGGGAGTGGCCACGGCCGCACGCCCTTTCCTTCGACTTGCCTCGACAACATGTGACTACACATTTGTAGACGTCGGTCCGGCGCCCCGACGAACGCGGACAGGGCATCCTTCCCGGACTTTGCCGGGGGATTACCGGTTCGTGACTGGTTGCCTACGAAGGTGTGGTCATCATGGTCGCGAAGGTAAGGCATGCCTTCGCTAAGTTACCGGGAGGGTCGCAGGGCATGTGGGACGACGCGTTTCCGAGTTTCCTGATCGGACTGAGAGAGGGGCTCGAAGGCGGACTCATCGTCTCCATCCTGGTCGCCACCCTGGTGCGCGCCGAGGCACGCTCCCGGCTGCCGCAGGTGTGGACGGGCGTCCTGGCCGCGATCGCCGTCGCGATGAGCTTCGGTGCGGTGCTCACCTTCACCGCCGCGTCCATGCCGGAGACGGCCCAGGAGGCGTTCGGCGGCTCCCTCAGCGTGATCGCCGTCGCGTTCGTCACCGCCATGGTGTTCTGGATGCGCCGCTCGGCCCGCAACCTCTCCAGCGAGCTGAGGCAGAAGGTCACCGGCGCCCTCGCCATGGGCTCCGGCATGCTGATCCTCACCTCCTTCCTGGCCGTCGGCCGTGAGGGCCTGGAGACCGCCCTGTTCCTGTGGACCACCGCCCAGGCGGCCGGTGAGTCCGCGGGCCCGCTGACCGGTGCCGCCATCGGCCTGGTCCTCGCGACCGGACTGTGCTGGGGCCTGTACCGCCGGGTCCTGAAGATCAACCTGACGAAGTTCTTCACCGCCACCGGCGTCGTCCTCATCGTCATCGCCGCCGGGGTCCTCGGCTACGGCCTGCGCGACCTCCAGGAGGGCGGCGTGCTGCCCGGCGGGACCGCCTACGCCGTCGACCTCGCCGGCAGCATCGACGCGGGCTCCTGGTACAGCACCCTGATCCAGGGCGTCTTCAACCTGATGCCCACCATGACCTGGCTCCAGGTGGTCGCCTACGTCGCCTACCTCGTCGTGGTGATGACCCTCTTCGTGCGCGGCGTGCGCGTCACCACCCCCAAGCCCAAGGCGGAGCCCGAGGCGGCCGCGGACGGTGCCGACGCGCCGGAGCCCGCGGCCCGGCGCCGCCCGGCCTGGGTGGTCCCGGCCGCCGTGGTCGCCGTACCCGCAGTGATCGCCGGACTCTTCGTCACCCTCGGCCGCCCCAAGCCCGCCGGGGACCAGACCGTCGCCGTCTCCGGGACCGACTGCGGCAAGGGCTTCACCGCGCCCAAGCCCGGCCGGCAGACCTTCCGGATGCGGAACACCGGCCGCCAGGCCGCCGAGGTCTACCTCGTGGACCCGTCGACCAACGCGGTCTACGGCGAGATCGAGGGCCTCGCCCCCGGCACCACCCGTGACCTCGTCGCCACCGTCGCCGGCGGCACCTACGCCTGGCGCTGCGTCCCCGCGAACGGCCAGGCCGTCACCTCCAAGCCGGTCACCGTCGCCGGCGGCGGCGCGGCCAAGCCGGTCGCCCCCGTCTCCGAGCAGGACCTCGCCGCGCCCCTGGCGTCGTACAGGACGTACGTCGGCAAGGGTCTGGACACCCTCGTCGCCCAGACCGGCACCCTCCGGCACGACATCGAGGGCGGCCACCTGGACAAGGCCCGCACCGACTGGCTCACCGCCCACCGCACCTACGCCTCCCTGGGCGCCGCCTACGGCACCTTCGAGGACTTCGACCAGAAGATCGACGGCCGCGCCGACGGCCTGCCGGGCGGCGAGCAGGACAAGGACTTCACCGGTTTCCTGCGCCTGGAGTACGGCCTGTGGCACGGGCAGTCGGCCAAGGAGCTGACCGGGCCCGCCAGGCGGCTCAGCGCGGACGCGGCCGGGCTGCGCAAGGCGTTCCCGAGCCAGGACTTCGACCCGGGCGACCTGCCGCTGCGCGCCCACGAGATCCTGGAGAACACCCTCCAGTTCGAGCTGACCGGCGACACCGACGAGGGCAGCGGCACCAACCTCGCCACCGCCGACGCCAACCTGGCCGGCACCCGCGAACTGCTCACCGTCCTCAAGCCGCTGCTCACCGACCGCGCTCCCAAGGCGCCGCCCACCGTCGACAGCGACATCGACCGGGTGCAGAAGCTGCTGGACGCGGCCCATGACGGCGCCCACTGGACCCCCGTCGAGAAGCTCTCCGCCGCCGACCGGCAGCGCCTCGACGGGGCCACCGGGCAGCTCCTGGAGGACCTCGCCCCGATCCCGGACCTGCTGGAGATCCGGAAGTCCGCCTGATGACCACCGCGCACCCGCACCCCGAAGGGAACCCGCCCATGTCCACCGCCGACACGCCGTCCTGCCCCGTCGGTCCCGCCCGCCGCTCCTTCGTGCGCGGCGCGCTGGGCGCCGGTGCCGCGGGTGCGGTCCTGGCCGGCGGCGGCTTCGCGCTCGGCGCGAGCGGCGACACGGCCGAGGCCCGGACGAGCGGCCCGGACGGCCGTACGAAGGTGCCGTTCCACGGCGCCCACCAGGCCGGGATCACCACCCCGCCGCCCGCCGCCGCCGCGTTCGTCTCCTTCGACGTCATCGCCGACGACCGCGACGGCGTCGCCGACCTGCTGAGAACCGTCACCGAACGGGCCCGCTCCCTCACCTCCGGCGGCGCCCCCGCCGACCTCGGCGTCGGCGCGCCGCCCTCCGACAACGGCATCCTCGGCCCCGAGGTCCCCGCGGACGGCCTCACCCTCACCGTCGGCGTCGGCTCCTCCCTGTTCGACGACCGCTACGGCCTCGGCAAGGCCAGGCCCGCCCGGCTGGTGCCCATGCGGACCTTCCCGAACGACAACCTGAACCCGGCCGAGTGCCACGGCGACCTCTCGCTGCAGATCTGCGCGCAGAGCAGGGACACCGTGCTGCACGCCCTGCGTGACATCGCCCGGCACACCCGGGGCGCGATGCAGGTCAAGTGGCGCATCGACGGCTTCCAGAACGCGCCGAGGCCCACCGGCGCCCAGCGCAACCTGCTCGGCTTCAAGGACGGGATCGCCAATCCGGACGTCGACTCCGCGCGCGAGACGAACAGGCTGATCTGGGTCGGCGACGGCCAGGGCGAGCCCGCGTGGGCCGCCGGCGGCAGCTACCAGGTCATCCGGATCATCCGGATGCTGGTCGAGTTCTGGGACCGGGTCTCGCTCACCGAGCAGGAGAGGATGTTCGGCCGCCGCAAGGACACCGGCGCCCCGCTGGACGGCGCCGAGGAGACCGACGTCCCCAACTACGCCAAGGACCCGCACGGCAACGCGATCCCGCTGGACTCCCACATCCGCCTCGCCAACCCGCGCACCGCGAAGTCGGACGACTCCCGCATCCTGCGCCGCGGCTACAACTACGACCGGGGCGTGGACAACGTCGGCGACCTCGACATGGGCCTCGTCTTCTGCTGCTACCAGCAGGACGTCAAGCGCCAGTTCGAGGCCGTGCAGACCCGGCTGATCGACGAGCCCCTGGTGGACTACATCTCCCCGACCGGCGGCGGCTACTTCTTCGCCCTGCCCGGCGTGCGGGGTGCCGGGGACTGGCTGGGTCGGGGCATGTTCTCCGCCTGACCGGACCCGCGGCCTCCCGGCCCGGCCCCGCCGCTTTGCCGCTCCCCCGCCCGGGGGAGCGGCCTTTTCCTGTTCATGGTCTTTTCCTGACCATGGGAAAGGCCTGCCGCCGCCTTTACTGCACATGACTTGCAAGTACGGGATGATGGCACCAGGCTGTGGTGCGCAGCCGTACCCGTACGACGTTAGGAACGACCCTCCCGATGACGGCCGCCCCTGGTCCCGCTCCGTCCCTCCCCGCACAGGCCGGCGCCAAGCCGTCGGCCTGGCAACGCGTCCGACGCTCCATGACGCGCCAGGAGTGGATCAGGGTCGGCTCGATGGTCGCCTTCGTGCTGGCCCTGCACGTCATCGGCTGGGGCACGCTCGTCGGCGTCATCGCGCCGCAGCACTTCAGCGTCGGCGGCGAGTCCTTCGGCATCGGCATCGGCGTGACCGCCTACACCCTGGGCATGCGGCACGCCTTCGACGCCGACCACATCGCGGCCATCGACAACACCACGCGCAAGCTCATGGGCTCGGGGCAGCGCCCGCTGTCCGTCGGCTTCTGGTTCTCCCTCGGGCACTCCAGCATCGTCTTCGGTCTCGCCCTGCTGCTGTCCCTGGGCATGAAGACGCTGGCCGGACCGGTCCAGGACGACAACTCGCACCTCCACCAGGTCACCAGCCTCATCGGCACGACCGTCTCCGGCGCCTTCCTCTACCTCATCGCCGGGATCAACCTCGTCATCCTCGCAGGCATCTGGAAGGTCTTCCGCAGGATGCGCACCGGCCACTACGACGAGGCCGCCCTGGAGGCCCACCTCGACAACCGGGGCTTCATGAACCGCCTGCTGGGCCGGGTCACCAACTCGATCAGCAAGCCCTGGCAGATGTACCCGCTGGGGCTGCTGTTCGGGCTCGGCTTCGACACGGCGACCGAGATCGCCCTGCTCGTCCTCGCCGGCTCCGGCGCCGCCTCCGGGCTGCCCTGGTACGCCATCCTCACCCTGCCGGTGCTGTTCGCGGCCGGCATGTCGCTGCTGGACACCATCGACGGCTCGTTCATGAACTTCGCCTACGGCTGGGCGTTCTCCAAGCCGGTGCGCAAGGTCTACTACAACCTCACCGTCACCGGTCTGTCCGTCGCCGTGGCCCTCATCATCGGCTCCGTCGAACTCCTCGGCCTGCTCGCCGACAAGATGGACCTGCACGGCTTCTTCTGGGACTGGGTCGCGGGGCTCGACCTCAACACGGTCGGCTTCGTCATCGTCGGCCTGTTCTTCGCCACCTGGGCGCTCGCGCTGCTGGTGTGGAAGGCGGGGCGCATCGAGGAGAAGTGGACCGCGGGCCTGGCCGAGCGGTCCGCCGACTGAAGCCGTCGCGCCGGCGCGGGCGCGGCGGTCGCGCCGGCCGGATCCGGCCCGGCGGGGTTGACGTCCCGGCTGCGGGAAACGCGGACCGGGACCGCCACGCGAACACGGAAGGAGGCGACGATGAGCGAAGCGCAGACTCCCATGGGGGACGACGCCTACCAGCCCACCGGGACCAACGAGGAGCAGGCGGACGCCGCGCCCCTCGACCCCGAGGACGCGGTCGGCGAACCCTCCTACGACGACATGCTCGACGAGGGCTACTCCCCGCCCGAACGCCCCCTCGGCGTCACCAAACGCGGCACCACCGCCGCCGAGCAGCGCGCGGGCGAGACCCTCGACGAGCGACTGCGCCAGGAGGTACCGGAGACGGGTGAACCGGTCGGCGACGACATCGGCGACCTGCCCGGCGGCGAGGGCGAGCCCCTCGACCGCGAGGTGGGCGACGTCCGGGCGGGCCGCCTGGTGGCCCCGGACGAGGGAACCCACGCCGACACCACCAAGGAGGAGGTCGCCGAGGACGTGGGCATCGACGGGGGAGCGGCGGGCGCGGAGGAGGCCGCGGTGCATGTCGTACCGGACGAGACCGACCTGCCGGACTGACGGATCGCCCCCGCCGGCTCCCGGTGCCCCTCCTCAGGGGCACGAGCCGCACAGCATGCACCAGGGCGGGCGGCGCCGCGCGGCGCCGCCCCCCCGGGGTACCCCGTGAAACCCCGAAGGCCGAAGGGTCACGAACGCCGCCGGAAGATAGGGAGAGCGGGGGGTAGGGAAAGAGTGTAGTTAAGACAG